>CAYYNS010000020.1:0-12510 GCA_964473085.1 uncultured candidatus Brocadiaceae bacterium | reverse complement strand
TGGACAGGGGCCGCGTCTCCTCGATCTCGACCAGGTCACCCAGCCTGGCTTCCCGGTGCGCGTCGTGTGCCTTGTAGGTCGCGCGATGCCGCACGTATTTGCCGTAACGGGGGTGACGCTTCAGCCACTCCACGCTCACCGCGACGGTTCTGTCCATCTTGTCACTCGTGACGATGCCCCGCACTCTTTTCTTCATCTGCGGCTCTCGCTCTCAGACAGACGTGCGCTCCGGCAGCAGGGCCGGGCGCCGGTCCGTTCAGCCCTTTGCGCCATGCGGTTTATCAGAGGCCAGTTCCATCTCACGCAGCACGGTCAGGATCCTGGCGATGTCCCGCCTGAGCTTGTTTCTCAGAGAGGTATCGGGCTTTTCTTGCGCCTGCCACTGAAAGCGCAGGTCGAAGAGCTGGCGGCGGAGCTTGGCAAGCTCCTGGCGCAGGTCGTCGGCTGTGCGTCCCCTGAGTTCGCTGGCCTTCATACCTTCAGTCTCCGCTGCACCAGTTTCGTCCTGACGGGCAACTTGTGTGCGGCGCGGACAAGGGCCTCTTTTGCAAGTTCCTGGGGCACGCCGCTGAGTTCCAGAAGCACGGTGCCGGGCTTAACGACCGCCACCCAGTCCACGGGCTCGCCCTTGCCGGTGCCCATGCGCGTCTCGGCGGGCTTTGCCGTGACGCTCTTGTGGGGGAATATGCGGATGACCAGCTTGCCCTTGTCTCGCAGGAAATGCCCGACGGCCATGCGGCTTGCCTCGATCTGGTGGGAGCTGATCCATCCCCCGCCCAGCGACTGGAGGCCGAACTCGCCGAAGCTGACGAGGTTGCCGCGGCTGGCCCTGCCCCGCACCCGGCCGCGCTGGGTCTTGCGGTACTTTACTCTCTTAGGCATTTGGGGCATCTTGCGGCTCCTCGGGCATCTTCGTTCCCGGCGGTATCTGGCCCTTGTTGATCCAGACCTTCACGCCGATGGTGCCGTATTTGGTCTTGGCCACGGCGAAGCCGTAGTCCACGCGGGCGATCAGGGTGTTGAGCGGTATCCTGCCGCGCACGGTGTCAACCTTCCTCGCCATCTCCGAGCCACCGAGCCGGCCCGAGATGCCGATGTGGACCCCGTCGGCGCCGGCATCCATCGTCACGTCCGCCGCCTTCTTCAAGACCTGGCGGAATGAGGAGCGGCGCTCCAGTTGCTGGGCGACGTTCTCGGCGACCAGTTGGGCGCTCAGCTCGGGCTTGGGCACTTCAATCACGGAGACGTCCACGGTGCGCCTTGTAAGCTGCTCAAGATCGGCCTTGAGCCTGTCAACCTCGACTCCTTTGCGGCCGATCAGCAGGCCTGGCCTGGCGCTGTGGATGATCACCGTCACCTGCTCGCGGGTCCTCTCGATCTCGATCTTCGGCACGCCAGCAAAGTAGTAGTTGCGTTTGATGAACTGGCGGATCTTCTCGTCTTCGACGACGAACTCGCCGAACTTGTCTTTGGTAGCGAACCAGCGCGAGCGCCAGTTTTCGGTGATCCCGATCCTGAGCCCCGTCGGGCAGACTTTCTGTCCCATGGTTCCTCCGGCTTATCGTCGGTCATCCAGCAAGATGCTGATGTGGCTGGTGCGCCGGCGCTCGACCATGGCGCGTCCCCTGGGACCTGCTCGCCAGCGCCTTCGCATCGGGCCGCTTTCTACGCGCGCGTCCTTTACCCAGAGTTTCTCCATGTCGGCCTCCAGGCTTTCGTCCGCGTTGGCGATCGCTGAGCGCAGCACCTTGTCCAGGAAGTAAGAGGCCCTCTTGGGGGTCATCCGCAGGATCTGAAGCGCATCGTTGACGTGCTTGCCGCGGATGAGCTCTGCCACGTTACGGACCTTTGGGGCAGAGATGCGAGCATAGTTATGAGATGCTCTGAATTCCATTTTGTCTGTCCGCAACGCGCACGGCAAAACCCTTGCTGGTCACTGGCCCTCCGCGCGAGCCTCGCGGCCGCGACCGTGTCCCCTGAAGGTGCGGGTCAGTGCGAATTCGCCCAGGCGGTGTCCCACCATATCTTCCGTGACGAAGACCCGCTCGAACTTGCGCCCGTTGTGCACAAGGAAGGTGTGCCCGACGAAATCGGGCACGATGGTGCAGGCACGCACCCACGTGGTGATGGGCTCGCGCTCGCCGCTGTCCTTTTGCTGGAGCACCTTCCTGAGGAGCTTCTCGTCAACGTAGGGACCTTTTTTCAGGGATCGGCCCACTGCGATTTTACTTCCTCCTCTTGATGATGAACCGGTTGCTGTATTTGCGGGGGCAACGCGTCTTGCCGCCCTTGGCCAACACTCCTGTGGGGGAGCACGGGTGACGGCCGCCGTTGCTTCGGCCCTCGCCGCCGCCGAGCGGGTGGGCGACCGGGTTCATGGCCTTGCCGCGCACGCTGGGACGCCAGCCGAGCCAGCGGTTGCGCCCGGCCTTGCCGATGCCCACCATCTCGTGCTCGACGTTGCTGAGCTGGCCGATGGTAGCGCGACAGGCGCCCAGAACGCGGCGCACCTCACCGCTGGGCAGGATGAGGTGGACGTAGCTGCCCTCGCGGGCGCTCACCTGGGCGGAGCAGCCAGCGCCGCGGGCTAGCACCCCTCCCGCACCGGCCGTGATTTCCACGTTGTGGACGAACAGCCCCAGCGGGATGTTCTCAAGGTTCATGCAGTTGCCGACCTTGGGCTCCGCGCGTTCGCTGCTGACGACCGTGTCGCCTGGAGCCAGTCCAGCCGGCGCCAGGATGTAGCGCCTCTGTCCATCTGCGTACTGGACAAGGGCGATGCGCGCCGTGCGGTTCGGGTCGTACTGGATGGACAGGACGGTGGCGGAGACATCGTCCCTGTCACGGCGGCGGAAGTCAATGAGCCGGTAGCGCCTCTTGTGGCCGCCGCCGCGGTGGCGGCAGGTCATCTTGCCCTGATTGTTCCGCCCGCCGGTCTTGTGCAAGGGCCTCAGCAGCGACTTCTCCGGCTTGGCCTCCGTTATCTCGGAGAAGTCGTAACCGGTCATCGCCCTGCGGCCCGGCGTCGTCGGTTTGTAGGTCTTCAAGGCCATCTTACTACCCTCCTGCGTTCCTGCTTGACGGCTCTCAGTAGCCGATGTCAATCGTGTCGCCTGCCCGGAGCTTTACGATCGCTTTTTTCTGATCTCCGGTGCGCGAGAAACCCCAGCGGGTCCTGCGCTGCTTGCCGCGTCCCCACAGCGTCCTGACGTCCAGGACGCGCACGTTCGGGAACAGCGCCTCGATGGCCCGCCGCACGTCATGCTTGGTGGCCCGGCGGTCAACCTCGAAGTGATAGGCGTTGCCCTCGCGGATGTCGCGCACGCTTTTCTCCGTGTGCAGCGGCCTCTTGATGACGTCGTGGATATCCATCTTCACTTGCTCGCCGCGTCTGGTGCAGGCTGGCCCGCTGCAGGGCCTGAGTCCCTTTTTGCGCCCAGGTACTGTTTGAGCGCCTCCCGCGTGAAGACCAGCTCGTGCGCCCGCAGCACCTCGTAGGCATTCAGCTCGCGCGCGCTTGACATGGCAGCGCCCCGGATATTCTGGGTGCAGCGCCATAGGAGCTCGTCGTAAGCAGGCACCACCACCAGGAACGATCTCTCGACTCTGAGGTTCTTCAGGATGCGGGCCACCTGCCTGGTCTTGGGCTCGCGCAGTTGGAGACTATCAAGCACCTTGACCTGGCCGGCCTGGAGCTTCGCCAGGAGGGCGGAGGCCAGGGCCTTGCAGCGCATCTTCCTGTTGAGCTTCTGAAAGTAGTGGCGCGGCCGGGGGCCATGGACCACGCCGCCGCCGACCCAGATCGGGCTGGCGCGGCTGCCGGCGCGCGCCCGGCCGGTGTGCTTCTGCGGCCAGGGCTTGCGGTCCGAATAGCTCACCTCGCCACGCGTCTTGGTCTTGGCAGTGCCCTGGCGGCGGTTGGCCTCGTAGGCAATGACGGCCTGCCGGAGCACGTCCCAGTTGACCTTGCCGCCCAGGACGGCCTCGTCCAGCTCCACGTGCGAGAGCAGCTCGCCCTCCATGTTGTAGACCGGCACTTGGATCATCGCTTCTGTCTCGCCCTCAGATATCACGTGGCGCATCTCCACAGGCTCAAGTCCTGGGGCCAGCCACCCTGGCCTTGCGCACCAGCAGGTAACTGCCGTTGTAGCCAGGCACAGCCCCGCGCACGAGGACCAGGTTGCGGGCCTCATCCACCTTGACGACCTTCAGGCGGCGGACCGTGACGCGATCCATGCCCATGTGACCGCCCATCCTGCGGCCTTTCACAACGCGGCCGGGGTCGGTGTTGGTGCCGATGGAGCCCGGGTGACGGTGCCTCTTGGAGCAGCCGTGGCTGGCGCCTCCACCGGCGAAGCCATGCCTTTTGACCACGCCCGCGAACCCTCGGCCTTTGCTGGTGCCCGTGACGTCCACGAAGGCCGTCTGCGTGAACACGGCCGCGCCGAGGCTCTGGCCAGGCTCAAGCTGCGCGCCCTCTTCCGGCTCCACGTCTCGCAGCACGCGCTTGGGCTCCACCCCGGCCTTGTCGAAATGGCCGAGCAGTGGCTTGGGGGTACGTTTGCGCTTGCGCTCGTCGAAGCCGATCTGGACCGCCTTGCAGGAGCCTTCGCCATCGCGCTTGAGCTGAACCACAAAGCACGGCCCCACTTGCAGGACGGTGACGGGGACGCGAACGCCCTGTTCGTCGAACACCTGCGTCATTCCTACCTTTTTGCCCAGCAGCGCCTTAACCATACTCGGTCTGCTCCGGTCACGGCACTGGTCGGGCCTTACGGGCCTGCCTCGCCGCGCGCTTCAGTGCTTTGAGTCATCGGCAAACACTCCCCACCTGATGCTATGCCCCAGGCGGCGCTGGGATCGGGCACATTGAGGCATGTGCCCCGGGGAATGATGGCCGAAAAAACGCTTGCGGAGCCCCGCGTCTTGAAGATACACGCATCGTGCCAACGCGGAGTCCTGTGTTACCCTTCCCCGCTGCTGACGGATGCCGGCAGCACAACAGCCCGTATCCTGGCCGCTGCCCTTGTCGGAGGAGGCACTGCGGCCCCCGCTCGGGCCCCCGGCTACACCTTGATCTTGATCTCCACCCCAGCCGGAATCTTCAAGCTGTTCAAGGCGTCCACAGTGGGGATCGTCGGGTCAATAATGTCAATAAGCCTCTTGTGCGTGCGTATCTCGAACTGCTCGCGCGACCGCTTGTCCACATGGGGCGACCTGAGCACCGTGTATCTCTCAATCCGGGTCGGCAACGGAATGGGGCCGTTGACCTTCGCGCCGCTGCGAGCAGCAGCCTGCACGATGTCCCTGACCGACCGGTCGAGAATCCGGTGATCGTAGGCTTCCATTCTGATGCGGATTCTCTCTGCCATAGTGCTATCAAAACAACGCGACCTACTGCTTCGCGCAGATCGGACCGCGACGCAAACAAATATTTTACCACAAAAGCCCACGCTGTCAAGGGTTACGGTCCGAAGCGCCTGTTGTGGGCCTTCCAGGGAGGGCCTGGCTACATTGTGAAAATCCTGTCCATCGCCCCAGAGACCTTGCGCAGCGCCGCCGAGTCAATACCGAAGAATTCCGCCACGCATGGCCCGTTGTAACCCACTGCGCGAAGGCCTTTCATTACGGCCGGATAGTTGACGTCCCCCTCCAGCAGGTCGCAGAACCCGGCGAGCGTGCCGACCTCACGCTTGAAATCCTTGAAGTGCACGCACGATATCCGCTTGCCGAGGATCTTCACCCAGTCCTCCGCGTAGCCCGTCACAATCATGTTTCCCACGTCCAGGTATGAGACTACCCAGGGCGAGCGGAAGGCATCAATAAAGTCCCTCATCTCCAGCGGGCTGAGCAGGACCTTGTTCCAGACATTCTCGACCCCTATCTTGACCCGCGCCTTCTCGGCTGCGGGGATGAGCCTGGTGATGGAGGCGCGCATGTTCTCGATCGCCACGTCGTACGGCACGTGCTCCGGGCCGCGGGCGTCGAAGCCGGAGACCATGCCCGGCACCAGCAGCAGGCAGTCCACCCCCAGCCAGCCGCCGATGCGCAGGGCGGCCTTCTGGATCTCGATCCCCCCGTTGCGCACCTGCGGGTCCTCGGACGAGAGCGGATGCTGCCAGCCAAGGCCGCTGGCCAGGCTCGATATGGCGATCCCTTCCTGCTGGGCCGCCTTCCGTATCTGGGCAGCCTCGGACTCGCCGGTCTGGGGCGTCACGATACCCGCTGTGCCCATCGTCAGCTCGATGCCCTGGAACCCGTGCTCCTTCGCCTCGGCGAACAGTGACCGTGCAGGGCGTTTCTCATTGTCCCTCAGAGCCCACATGCTGATGGCCTTGAGCATGTTCAGCCTCCCTGTGAAGAGACGTACCGATCAGGAAAAAAAGACGACCACCTCCCCAACGCAGGCACAGCCGTCACCAGTGAAAAGGACGCCTCACGGCTATCGGGGCCAAGGGCTGTTGCTCTGCGGGCACCAGAGGACCTTGCTGGCCCCTTACTCTTCTTCAGCCTCGCCGGCTGGCGCTTCCTCAACGGCACCTTCCTCGACGCCTGCTCCAGGCGCCGCAGCCGGGGGGGCAACGGGCGCCGGCGCGCCCGCCTTCATCAGCTCGATCATCTCAACCGCCGACAGGCCGGACACACTCAGCGCCTCAGCGGCCGCCTCGCGCAGGGCCGCCACATCGCTCGAGAGCGCCGCAGTGAGCACTTCAACGGCCTTCGCCGGCGGCTTTTCACCCGTGCGAGCAGCCACGGCGGCGATTGCCTGGCAGGCGCTGGCCCGCAGCTGCGCGGAGGCCGCCTCGTCGGCAGCCACCTGCGCCAGGGCGCCAAGCGCATTGGCCGAACCGAACCGGGCCAGGTCATCCACTGCTGCCTGGCTGAGCCGCTCGCCGTAGCCGCTAAGGCCAGCGATCAGGCCGGCCTCAGCCAGCTCCGCCGGATAGCGGGTGGCGCGGGGATCAACGAGCCTCAGGGCCTCAGCTGCCATCATTACCAGGTCGGCCCGCTCGCCCTCAGTCGGGATCTGCCCTGCCTGCGCGGCCTGAGCCAGGAGCGGGGCCACCTTCGCCGCCTGCAGGTGATCCGTGCTAAGGGCGCCCGTAATGCCCTCATACTTGGTCAGGTCCACGGCTGGCACGTCGGGATTGACGACCGCGTAGAGGGGGAGGGTGGCCGTGCGGGCATCGGCCTTGAGCTTGTCCAGACAGCCGCGGAAGATCACGTCGTCCACGTTGCCCGTGACGAAGACGATGTCAACGGCTGGCTGGAGGTTGAGAGTTGCGGTGATGCGGCCCACGTCCGCGTCGCAGCTCGAAGCCTGCCAGCCCTCGCCTTCCAGCACGGCGATCAGCTTGTTGCACACCTGGAGGTTGTCAATAATCAGCAGCGCCCTCCTGGTGGCCGCGTGCTTGAGGGCAATTGAGAGCACCTGCATGACCTTCTGCGGGTCTCCTATCGCCCCCGTTGGGGAGGCCTTCACGATCTCGATGCTGGCGCGGCAGCGCACGTCCTTGTGGGGGAAATCCAGCGCGGCGGCCAGGGCCTCGGCCCCCTCGCTGGCGTCCAGTCCCGCCTTGCTGCCCAGCAGTTCGACCAGGTAGAGGCTGGTGGCCGGGTCGCCCAGCGTCAGCGCCTGGCGCAAGGCTTCGCCCACAACGTCCACGCCCATCAGGTGGCCAACCAGCGGCACATGCTTGTCGAGCTGGGCGGCTGTCACTGCCGCGTGCGAGCGTACCTGCTCCTCATCCTTGAGGCCCGAATACATGTGAGCAAGCTGTCGCTGACGGCAAAGGGCGGTCAAAAGCAGGCTGCTGAGATCTGCATTCTCAGGATCGAGCCCCAGGCCCTTGAGGGCGTTCTCGACGGCCTGCTGCTGGTAGTAGCTGTAGGTCGGCACCAGTTCATAGGTCAGGCGCTCGTGCCAGTCCGCTGCCCCCGGATTCCAGTGCCAGACCTCCTGCCAGCCTCCGTATACAAAGCCGACGGAGGCGGCATCTTCCTTTACGTACATTTGAGCGAGGGCCCTGTACTGCTCGACGGCGCTGCCGAGGGCATCGGGGGGCTGCCCGGTAATGGCTTTGAGGGCTTCGCCCGCGGCCTCCGCCAGCGGCTCGGACAGATTCGGGGCCTCGCACAGGGCCAGCAGCGCAGGCACTGCGCGGCGGTCGCCGAACTGGCCGATCAGCCCCACAACCCTGAGCTGGACCAGTTCGTCATCGGCCGCCAGCGCCTCCACGAGCGGCGGCACGGCCGCCCGGCCGATGTCCCTAATCGTGGAGATCGCGCGCGCAACGATCATCTGGGCGTCCGGCCCATGCCGGGTGAGGAACTGCAGCAGGTAGGGCACCGCATAGGCGCCGTGGCCGACCAGTTCAGCGCGGGCATTAAGGTAGGCGCGCAAGTCGGGGCTCTGGAAATCCGTGAGCAGCTTGTCGGGGTTCTCAATGACGCGCCTTTCCTGCCGGACCGCCTGACCCATCATGTCGAGCACTTTACGGGCTGTGGCGGCGAGCTGCTGGTCCTTTTCGCTGGCCACCCTGGCCAGCAGCCCCAGCTCGGCCTCCCGCTGCATACGCAACGCCACCTGCGAGCCGGGCCTGAGGGCGAGCATCTCGTCAAAAGCGTCCTTGGCCTTCGCAAACTCACCCATCTGGTAATACGCACAGCCCTCTCGCAGCAGGGTCATGGCCTTCTGTTCGACATCCTGCTCGCCGCTGCCAGCCAGGACGGGCACTGCGAGGATCAGCATGGCTCCCAGCGCCGGGCACAGTCCTAACCTCGACACTTTCCTCCTGAGCATCTGTCTCTCCTTCGCTCAAACGGTCAGGCCTCCAGACTCTGCGCGGCGGCCCTGCCCGCAATGCTACGACAGTTCCCTTTCCCCGGCAAGCAGGTCTTCGTAAGTCTCGCGCCGGCGAGCCAGCACCGCCCGGCCGGCGCTCACCAGCACCTCGGCCGGCCGCGGGCGCGCGTTGTAGTCCGAACCCATCGTGAACCCGTACGCCCCAGCGTCAAAGACTACCAGGACGTCTCCCTCCCTGACCGGCGGCAGGGGGCGGCTCAGAGCGAGGAAATCGCCGCTCTCGCACACCGGGCCCACCACGTCCACGATCTCTGTGCGGAACTGCTCGTAATGACCGTCCTGGGGCCTCATCACTGCCGGCATACCCCCCGCGCTCCTGGTAGGCCAGATGCGGTGGAACGCCCCGTAGAGCGTCGGCCGCATCAGGTCGTTCATGCCGGCGTCACAGATCACGAATCGCTTGCCGTGGTCTGACTCTTTGCTGTAGAGCACGCGCGCCAGCAGCACGCCGCTGGGCCCTGCAATATAACGGCCGGGCTCTATGATAACCCGGCAGCCCAATTTTTCAAGAAGAACCTTCAGCGCCGCCGCGTAGCCCTCAGGCTCCACGACCTGCTCGCCGGTGTAGGAGATGCAGTAGCCTCCGCCAAGGTTCACGACGTCCATGCGGCAGCCCAAAGAGCGCAGCTCAGCAAACAGGGCCGATATCTTCTTTAGCGCCTGCACGTACGGTCCCGCCGTGTAGATGGGCGAGCCCAGGTGCATGTGCAGGCCGCACAACTGGACACCCTTCAGGGAGGCCGCCTCGGCCGCCAGCTTGCGAACGGCCGCCATGCCGATGCCGAACTTGTTCTCCTTCTTGCCGGTGGTGGTCTTCTCGTGCGTGTTGGCCTCGATGTCCGGGTTGACTCGCAGGGCGACCCGCGCGCTCAGCCCGAGCCTCTGCGCGATCCGGTCAACGGCGCGCAGCTCGGAGGCTGACTCGATGTTGAACATGCCCACCCCGGAGCGAAGGGCGTACTCGATCTCGGCCGCCGTCTTGCCGACGCCCCCAAAGACGATGCTGGCCGGTTCCCCGCCTGCCTCCAGTACCCTGTAAAGCTCGCCGCCGCTGACGATGTCAAAGCCGCTTCCCTCCTGAGCGAGCAGCCGCAGCACTGACAGGTTGCCCAGGGACTTCACCGAGAAGCAGACCAGCGCCCGCCAAGGTGAAAACGCATCTCTGACCCTGCGGAAACGCTGGCACAGGAGCGCGCCGCTGTAGACGTAGCAGGGCGTCCCGAAGCGCGCGGCGATCTCGTCGGCCGCAACGCCGTCGCAGTGAAGCTGACCCTCAATGTAGCGGAAACCCGCTTCGGGATTCAAAACATCCTCTCTACACCCGGCTCGACCGGCCGCAGGCGACCCGATCACCGCGTGGGATCCACGAAGGTAGTGCGGCTGGCGCACCCGGCGGCACAGGGCTGCTCCGGGCGTCACTAAAGCATACAGACTGGAGCAGAAAAGTCAACGCGCTTCCGCCCGCCACCTGCGCCGGCTCACTGTGCGGCCTGGAGGAGTTTGAACGCCTCGCGCAGGTGGCGCACAGGCTCAACGCGGATGGTAAGGTGCGAGGCCGCCGCACGGTTGCCGCGTGGGATGAAGGCCCGCCTGAAACCGAGCTTCTGAGCCTCCTTCAGACGCCGGTCCATGTGGCTTACCGCACGGATCTCCCCCGACAGGCCTACCTCGCCGACACTGATTGCGTCGGCCGGGAACGGCAGGTCGCGGCTGCTTGACATGAGGGCGAGCGCAACGGGAAGGTCGGCCGCGGGCTCGGGGATGCGCATGCCTCCCGCCACATTCGCGAACGCGTCACAGGCCGCCAGGCTCAGGCCGGCCCGCCGCTCCAGCACGGACAGCAGCATGCTGAACCGGCGGTAGTCGAGGCCTGTGGCCTTGCGCTCGGGGATGCCATAGGCGCTGGGGGCGACGAGCGCCTGGACCTCCACCAGAAGCGCGCGGTTGCCCTCCATCGTAGCCGTGACCACCGAGCCGCTTTCCCCGGCCTCCCGCTCAGCGAGGAACAGCTCGCTGGGGTTGGAGACCTCCTGCAGCCCCTCCTCGCTCATCTGGAAGACGCCGATCTCGTTGATTGAGCCGAAGCGGTTCTTGGTGGCGCGCAGGATGCGGAGGGCCTGGAAGCGCTCGCTCTCGAAGTATAGCACGGTGTCCACCATATGCTCGAGGGCCTTCGGCCCGGCGATCGCCCCCTCTTTGGTAACGTGCCCCACCAGGAACAGGGCGATGCACGAGTGCTTGGCCAGGCGCAGCAGCTCAGCGGCGCACGTCTTGAGCTGGGTCAGGCTGCCCGGGGGAGCGTCCAGGCCCTCCAGGCTCACCATCTGGATCGAGTCCACGACCGCGACCTGAGGCTGCTGGGCGGCTAGCAAGCCCAGCATGACGTCGAGCGAGGTCTCCGCCGCCACCATCAGGGACGATCCCGACATGCCGAAGCGCTCTGCCCGGAGCCTGATCTGGCTCAGGGACTCCTCGCAGCTCACATAAAGACAGCGCGTCCCTGCAGCGGCCAGGCGCCCCAGCACCTGGAGCAGGATGGTGGACTTGCCGATGCCGGGGTCGCCGCCCAGCAGGACGGTGCTGCCCGACAGGAGCCCCCCGCCCAGCACGCGGTCGAACTCTGCGATGCCGCACTGGACGCGGGGCTGAGGCTCGGCGGGAACGTCGCGCAGCGCGTAGGCCACCCCTTCTTCCGGAGCCACTTCTGCGCGCCGCCGGGCACGCGCCGGTTCGGGCTCGGCTTCACGGAGCGTGTCCCACTGGCTGCAGTTCGGGCACCGGCCGCTCCAGCGCAGGAACGTGCTCCCGCACTCGCTGCACACGTACCTTCTATGTTCTCTGGCCATGCGCTGTTTCTCCCATGCCGCTCTCGCCGCTAAGGGTCAGGGCGCCTCCCCCGGCCAGGTATCGCCGCAGCCTGCCGCGCGCGTGGCAGGCCTCAACCGTCGCCCCGAGCAGCTCGACGGGATGTCGGGCGACGTGTGGAAGTCAAGGTGCACCTGACGTAAAGGCAGGTCCAGCACCGCTGCTAGTCTCCCACAGAAGGCAGCCCGTTCCTTCCGGGCGGTCACAGTAGTATACGTGGACAAAGCTGCCCCTGCACCTGCGCTTGCATAACCTACGCACGTCATTTGAAGCGACCCGCACGGAAAGTGTAACATGACAATCCCTGTAAGGCGGCCTGGGGCGGATGGCCGCTTGCGGACCGGCGGAACGCAGGCCGCAGATCACCTCAGACGGACGCCCGGCAGTCTCACGGATGGATTCCAGGCGATGCCTCTGTTAGTTCCCTCCCGTGCGTGTCTGCCCCGGCCACAGGAGTAAACGAGCATGCGCGAGTGGACTGATATGCAGACGGGCCGCACCGTGCGGCAATTGACCGACTGGCCGGCCGGCGCCACGGTCGCCCCATTCCGTCGGCCCAAGCACCTGCCGGACGGCTGCCTTCTTGCACACCAGGGCGGCCCGAGCGGAGGCGAGATTGCGATTGACCCGGAGAGCGGCGACGTAAGGCGGCTGGAGCTACCGGGGCGGCTGCTGCGCCTGGGCGCTTGTACAGACCGCACCTACTGCCTGGACGCCGAGCGCAACGTCTGGATGGCCCCTCTGCCAGATGGTGAGCCCATCCTGCTCGGCCGCGCGCC
>CAYYNS010000019.1:0-12789 GCA_964473085.1 uncultured candidatus Brocadiaceae bacterium | reverse complement strand
CTGGAACGCCCGCGGGCTGATCCACTCGGAGCCGATCATCTTGTAGCGCTGCTCCGGGGGCGCGGCAGGGTCAATGAAGACGTTACCGAACTCGATACTGACCTTCCAGGCGCCGAGATAGACCAGGTTATTGTTCTTCGATCCGTCCCATTCCACCACGCCGAGCTGGCGGCGCTTGAACTCGAGGCCGTCCTGCGACTCCGCGTAACTGACCCTCAGTGCGCGATTTCCCTCAACGCTGCTGTTGTACCAGAGGCGGTAGAGGCCGCCGTCGTGGAGGATGTTGAACCACTGTTTGGCGTCCTCCCAGGGCGGCTGGCCAGAGAAGATCGACTGCGGGTGCTTCTGGACTTTGCCGAGGCTCCAGCGGATGTTGCGTGCGAGTTGCTCGGGATGTGAGGGGACCGGCATCACGAGGAAGAAATCGTCGAAGAGCAACTGGCGACGGTTGCCAATGACGATCTCGGAGCGCGCTCTTGCAGGCATGGGCACGGTCTCCTTCGTTTGCGGCTGTCAGCCACGTCAGTCACTGAACTGAAAGGCATACAGGCGCATCGAGCGAAGATGAACCTGAAGTCGGACAGGCTGCCCTGCCCATCGCCCCACTTCAGCGCCGCCTTCCCATCGGACGACGGCGTCCAGTTCGTCCTGGGTCAGCGGCACGCAGTCGTCGAGGCTGTAACCGGAAAAAGCGGAAGGAACAGGTCCTTTTCCACCGGGGGCTGGGGAAAGGATTTGCACTCTGAGCTGTGCGTCGGCTCCGGTCGGCTCGAGATTCAACAAGAGGCGTCGGCCGCTGAAGATGAGCGGCCGGGTGCAGATGGACCCGCCCTCCGGCCCAGCCTCGATGCCGACAATGCGGTCACGCCGCATGACCACCCGACTCATGGCACCGCCGAGGGGATGCCCGCCGGAAGGCTCCCTGTCCGCCGGAAACCCCTCGTTTCGAATGTAGAGGGCCAGGTGGTCTTCGCCGATCCACACGAAGCCGGGGGCCGGGTCCACTCGAGACTCATCAAAACTGCCCACCGGGCCATGGACGATGAGCGGCTGGCGGGTGGGCCTGATCCAGTGACGGTTGTCGCGGCTGACGGCGACCTGAACATCGCTGATGCCGGGTTGCGATTTGCGGTGACGAACCATGGAGATAAACATGAAGTGAGCATTCTCGGCGCCCTCGTAGCGGCAATAGGCGCCCAGATGCAGGTCCGTATCGAGCCCGTCTTCCAGGTCCGGAGCTACGACAAGCTCGGGATATGACCACTGCCGGAAGTTTTCGGACTCGATGCGTGAGATCGCTCGGCCGCGCCACGCGCCCCGAACCGGATGATCGCCGACCAGCAGCTCCCCGTATCCGGTATTGAGGTAGCGCCGGATGTAGGCGACGTAGTTGCCCTGAACCGGGTCGTAGGCGGCGCTGCCGACGTTGTCGGCGTACCGGGCGAGGACTGGCTGGTCGCAGGCAGTCCAGTGGATGCCGTCGCCAGAGCAGGCGCCCCAGATGGTCCCGGACGAAGGAATGGGGAAGAGCTCCGAGCCGACCAGCTTGTAGCGGGCGTTCGGCGGCGCCGAGGGGTCGGCAAACACAGCGCCCAGTTCGCAACTGATGCTGTAAGGGCTGCCCGCGTACACAAGGTTGTTGCTGGTCGAGCCATTCCACGGCATTACACCCAGAGCGGGCTTGTGCCACTCAAGACCATCACTGCTCTCCGCATAACAGACCCGCAGGTTGTCCACCTTGTATTTCTCCGCGGGGAGGATCGTGTTGTACCACAAGCGGTACATGCCTCCCTCACGGAGGGGAGACAGCCAGGCGATCCCCATCTCCCAGGGCTTGTCGGCGATCATCAGCGGCTCGGACTTCTCCACGCGGCCGACCGACCATCGAATCCCCGTCGTCCAGTCCTGGTTCTCCGACAGCCAGGTGGAAAGGAAAAAGTCGTCGAACAACAACTGTCGCTGGCCGCCCACATGGATCTCTAAACCGGGTTTCATCGGCGAGGTGTCCTTCGCTATGGCTTTTCCAGAATTGGCTGGTCCCCCTCCCATCGAATCCGCGACAGGAACAGCCCCTCCTCCAGGCTCTTCTCGTCCTCGTAGGTGCCGCGGAAACACAGGCGTCCCGCTACCCGGTTGAGCCTGCGGATTTCCTCCTTTCGCGTCGTCGTCAGCCACCATTGGCCGTCGTGATGGACGACCTCGGTGGCGTGGAAAGGCCCCATGTAGTAAAAGCCGCCCCCATAATGCCAGAGCTGCTCCCGGCTCCAGGTGAACCGGCGGGGCGAGGGACTGACAGCCTGCCACATGCCCGGCCCGTACGTGAAGAACAGATGCCACATCCCGTCGCGCCGAACGACGCAGGCTGACTCGATCCCCAGTGTGCCCCGCAGCATCGGCGCCGAGCGCAAGACGCAGCCTTCGTCGTCGAAGCTCATCCAGTCGGTGGTCGTGGTCAGCGCCACAGCACAGTAGCCGTCACGGTCCATGACCTGGGTGTAGATCAGGTACACGCCGTCCACCTCCATCACGTGTGGGTCCTTGCACATGCCTGCCGGGTCGCCCCAGGACGGGGCGGTCAGGACGGGGTTGCGGTCGCCCTGCTCCCAGTGCTCCAGGTCGTCGGACCACGAGAGGCTCATTCCCAGGAAGACCTTGCCGTCGCGGCCGCCGCGCACGTCGTAGAGAAGCCCGTAGCGGCCTTTGTAACGGAACAGCGCGCCGTGGTCGCGCAGGGCTACGTCGAACTGCCCCTGCGACGGAAGATCAAGGGATGCCACGCGCTTGAGGTCCAGGAGCGTGGGGCCGACGGCCCGTCCGATGCAGGTCGCAAAACCGAGCGCGCCAGCGCCTTCCCAGTCTCCGGCGCGGAACCGGCGACTCCACTCCGGCTGGAGCCGGTTGTCGCCCATGCCATGGTACAGGTGGAAGTCTTGTCCGTCGTGGATGATGGAGTGGTCCCAGAGGCTCAGGCCCGGCGGCGGCGAGAGCATGTGAGTAGTGACGTCATCGAAGGAGAACTCGGTTGAGGCAAACAACTGCTTGTGCAGGGTCAGCAAACGCTCCTGAAACTCGCCAGGGCTCAGGCTGACTCCGAAATCAGGATCGAGGGACACTTGTCCTCCCCTTCCTGTGGGCACGCATGCGCACGGCCAACGCTCGCCGAGGAGATCTTAGCACCGTGTAGGCTGCGTGGCAACAAGTTTTGGACCTGGCGAGCGGCTTGATCTGAGGGGGCCACAGAGCTATCATCCCGGATGCCGACGGGGCATCCAAGGAAGACAGCCATGGCGGACTCAAGAGAGGGGCGACTTCAGGTCGGCTTGATTGGTTGTGGCTCGTCACGGCGGATGTACGGCCGTCCGTTGGCGGTCATCCCGGAGACCTCTGTGGTTGCCGTGGCGGACCCCAATCCCGAGAACCGGCGGGCCGCGCAGGACGAACTGGGCGTGCCGGCGGGATATGAGACCGCCGAGCAGATGCTCGGGGCGCAGAGGTTGGACGCGGTGCTCGTCGCCTCGCCGGTGTTTCTCCACGAGGAGCACGTCTGCCATGCGGCCCGCGCGGGCGCGCACGTAATGGTGGAAAAGCCGATGGCGCGCACGGTGGCGGAGGCCGACCGGATGATCGCGGCGTGCGACGCCCAAGGCCTCGTGCTGGCCGTGGGGCTGCAGCGCCGCTGGCTGCCGCAATTCCTCACAGCTAGTCGAATGATCCGTGAGGGGCAACTCGGCCACATCTTCCACGTGGAATGCCACTGGACCAAGTGGGGGATGATCGGAGCGGGGGTCTGGCGGGATTCAGGACGATGCCTCGGGGGCATCTTCCAGGATCACGGCTCCCACACAGTTGATCTGGCACTGCAATGGCTGGGGCCGGCGCATGCCTGCTGCGCGACGGCGCACGCGATCGGTCGGAACATGGGGGCCGGCCGGTCAGTCGAGGATCACGTTAACCTGATGATCCGGCACACCAGCGGCGCTACCAGCACGCATGTTCACTCGCGAGACTCCCATCGTCCGCAAACCGAACTCTACCGCATCTACGGAACGAAGGGCACGCTGGAGCTCCAGTACGTCAGCGAGCATTCTTTCTTCACGAGCGGCGGTTCCTGGGACATCCTGCTGTATCGCGAAGGACACGAGGAGGCGGAGAGGCTGGCCGCGCAGCGGCCCGATGACGAAGAACCGATGAACGAGCTGAGCGATGGCCACTACTCGTACTACAGGAACCTCGTCCGGTTCTTCACCGCAGTGCGCAGCGGCGGTTTGTCCGGAATCGCCACCGGCCACGATGGCCGCCGCGTGGTGGAAGTGATCAACGCCGCCCTCCTGAGCGCCGCCGAGCAACGCTGGGTCAGTACGGCTGAAGCCGGGCGATTCAACGAGGCAGTCTATGCAAAGCTGTTGGCCAGCCTGCCGGAAGGCGGAGCCCAGCAGTAGCCCCGCACCGTAGCGCCCGGGCCTGCGAGGAGTTCCCACCATTGAACGATCCACGCAGTGGCAAACGGAAATGTCGAGTGGCACTGGTGGGCCTGCGGTTCGGGGCCGCGTTCGTCCCCATCTATCGGGCACATCCCGACGTCGAGTTGGTGGCGATCTGCGACAGCAATCCGCAGGTGTTGGCAGACATCGGGGACCGCTTCCAGGTGGAGCGCCGCTTCGATGACCTGGACCAGGTCCTGAAGTCCGAAGATTACGACGCCGTGCATCTGCTCACGCCGATCCCCCTGCATGCGCGCCAGAGCGTCGCGGTCCTGGAGGCCGCAAAACACTGCGCCTGCACGGTGCCGATGGCGACGAGCATCGAGGACCTCAGCGCGATCATCGCCGCCCAGCGCAGGGCACACAAGAACTACATGATGATGGAGACGGCGGTATATACACGGGCGTTCCTTTTCGTCGAGGAGATGATCGGCAAAGGGGAGCTTGGGCGCATCCAGTTCCTCAGGGGCGCGCACTACCAGGACATGGAGCACTGGCCGCCCTACTGGAGGGGCCTGCCGCCGATGCATTACGCCACCCATGCCGTCTCGCCGCTGCTGGCGCTGGCCCGCTCGAGGGCGACGGTCGTGCACTGCTTCGGCTCCGGGCAGATGCGGGAAGAGCTGCGCGCGGCATGCGGCAACCCGTATCCGGTCGAGGTGGCCATCTTCCAGATCGAGGGGAGGGAGATCGCTGCCGAGGCGACCCGCTCCCTGTTTCAGACCGCCAGGGCCTACACAGAGAGCTTCACCGTTTACGGCGAGAAGGCGACGTTCGAGTGGCAGCAGATTGAAGAGGAGCAGCCAGTCGTATTTCGAATGGAGCAACTGCCGCCCGGCGAGAGGCGGCCCGTCACGGCCTCCCGCATTGCTGTTCCGGATCGCCAGGACCTGTTGCCGCCCCAGATCGCGCCGTTCACCCAGAAGCACCTGGTGCCGGGTCCCGGCCCCGAGCACCCGTCCATTCTCCAGGGCGGGGGACATGGCGGCTCGCATCCCCACCTGGTTCACGAGTTCGTGCGCAGCATCGTGGAAGATCGCAAGCCGCGCATTGACGCCGTGACCGCGGCCGACTGGACCTCAGTGGGGATCTGCGCGCACGAGTCCGCGATGACGGGCGGAGGGCGGGTGCTCGTGCCGAGGTTTGACTGAACGGGCCGAGCGTTTTCAGGATGACCGGGGCTTGAGCATTGCCGGGCAGTAGCCTTTCGGGCGCGGTGCTGGTCCGGGCATGCGTCCTGAGGGCCTGTGCGGGGACCGCCTTTCAGCTCCCCTCTCGCACGGGCTTCCGCAAGATCGGGAAGTCCCCCTCCCACCTCAGCTCGGCCAGGAACATGCCCGCCAGGTTGCGGCGCTCATCCTCCACCGTCGCGTGGTTGCTGATCCCCTTGAGGCGATCACGGCGCCGAAGCTCCTCCTTCTTCGTGCTGCTTAGCCACCAGCGGCCGTTCCACTGGAAGACCTCCGCCGCGACGAACGGGCCCACCAGGTACAGGCCGTTCGTCCCTTTGAAACTGAAGGGGTTGTCGCTGACCGTGTGCCACGTCCCCGGACCGCAGCAGAAGAAGAGGTGAAAGACGCCTTCCCGCCAAACGACACAGGGCGACTCGACCCCGCCGGTGCCGCGCAGCGCAGCCGGAAACAGAAAAACCGGTGAATCCTGGCACTCGAACCGCTCGAAATCCTGCGTGCTCGCCAGAGCGACAGCACAGTACCCATCGCGCGAGGTCACAACGTAATAGATTAGATAGCGGCCATCGAACGGCAGGACGTGGCAGTCCTTGCAGTTCCCGTACGGCATGGCCCATGACGGCGGAGCGAGGATCGGATTCCTCGCGGAGCGCTCCCAGTCTACGAGGTTTCTCGAGAAGGCCACTCCTAATCGCACTCCTTCCAGCCCGACGGCGTTATAGACGGCGGCAAAGCCATCGCCATAGCGAACGACGCTCATGCAGAGGCACGGGGCGATGCAGTCCCACTCGCCTGCCGGCCTGTCCATGACCCGCCCCTGGTACTGGAAGTCGAACAGGGAACGGCCGACGGCGTAGCCCTGGAACTCGTAACCCAGCTTCCGTATTCGAGGGTCGGTCTTCTCCAGCATCTCCGGGTCGCCGACGACATGGAAGTTCCACAGCCGCCCCTTCTCCTCGACCAACCAGTGGTCAATGAAGACCTGCCCGAGGGCGGGGGAGTAAACGTGGGTCATGACGGCGTCGAACTCGAAAGGCTCGGTCCCCTGCACCTGTCTTTTCAGCCGTACGAGGCGCGCCGGAAAGCTCCTGTCCTCCGGCGCGTACTTCGGGCTGGGCGGGAACTTCTTCACGAACGCTTCATGCAACGGATTTGTCATGCGAGCCCCTTTCTCTGACTACGCGGTTCGCCCTTCACATGGGTTTCTGTTTCGTCTCATCGAGGTAGAGTTCGGAGATGTGCAGGGATTGGCGGATCGGCCGGAAGGACTTGTGCTCGGCCAACTCCGGCAGCAGCAGCGCCAGGCCACGGACGCGTGCCGGCAGCAGCTCGAGCCGGCGCCAGTGCTGCGCGAGCACGTCGGTATTGGGCGCGTTGCGGGCCGCGGCCACCATGTGCTCGCACGCCGCGACGACCCCCGGCCAGGCTGCTGCGGCCGCCTCGCCGTCGCCGGCGTGGATGGCGTCCAGCACCGCCAGCTTGGCGCGGCGCATCGCGACGCGGTGCATGAAGACCTCGGCCGATGCCGCAATGATGTTCGCCTCGAGGGCATGGAACGGCCGAAGCGAATCCGCGAACGTCTGCGCCTCTTCGTAGGCCTGAGCTGCCAATGTCGCCGCCGTCTCCAGGTCCTGGCGCGTCTGGGCAGGCACGCCCTCCCGCATCAGCTTCTCTGGGAGCAATCGGAACGGGAAAGTCATGACGAACAGGCCCAAGAAGCCGTGGCCGACCTGGCTGGGGCCCAGCGCCTTCTCCCACGCCTGCTCTGTGGTGCGCAGGTAGCGCAAGCCGGGCTGCACGCTGGCCGCTCCGAAGCTGGCCGTCAGGAACTCCTCCACCAGGCCCTCGCGCCCCGGCTGGTCCCATAGCCGCGGCACCAGCCAAAGGTGCAGCGGGAACAGGTATGGCGCGATCGTGCTGCTGACCCAGATGCCTTTCAGCCCCGCCTGGCGCTGCGTCTGGATGGTCCGCGCCACCCGCTCAGGGTATGCCGGCGGGAGCAGCGCCGTCGGGTTCTCCTGCACTTCGATGCAACCCTCGACGTGGCGTCCCTGGCCCTGCCATTCGCGCACCCTCGCCAGGTACTCGGACATGGGCACGTCAATCGCGTGGATGCGGGGCGACTCGAAGACGAGCATCTTCGGATGGAGCCGCCGCGCCAGCTCCGGCACCTCCGGCAACTTCACGTGCCAGGAAAGGAAGGCGACGGGTGCTCCTGGCCGCACCGATTGGATCATCTCGTAGAACGAATTAGCCACGCGAGTCAGCGTCTTGTCCTGCGGCTGGCAGCGCCGGCACCCACAGCCGCAGGCGTCGCGCAGCCCCAGTATGTACCCCTCGAACGCGTCCATGTACCTGACCTGCTGTGACCAGAACTCCAGCAGATGCGACAGGCCCTGAGGATGGCTGGGGCAGAACTCCGTCCCCTCGAAGAACAGCCCGCCGCTTCGCACACTGCTCAGTTCGGGATGGTCCTGCAAGTAAGCCGGTGAGCCCAGCCCGCCGATGATCATCAGCCACAGTTGCAGGCCGATGTCGCGCGCCGCCCGCGCCTGGTCGCGGAACTGCGCGGCCCGCGCCAGACCTTCGGGCGTTCCCAGATAGCGATCCGATGGACAGTAGCAGGTTCCCGGCTCGAACCCCGGCGGAGCGGTCACCCCGCTCTGATACGCGGTGCCCAGCTCCAGGATGGTGTGCCGTGCGTCTTCGAGGCGGAAGATGGGAAAGGGCACCATCAGCGCGCGGCCGTAGCCCAATTGCCTGAGCCAGCGGAACAGCCGCCTCATCTCGCTGAGCGACCACTGCCGGGGGCCAAATGCGCCCATGGGAAACTGCTGGTGGATGGCGATCCCTGGGCTTGGCGCCGTCCCGCCGGTGGGCGAAGAAGTCGGAGCACTCATAAGCGTCTCCTGTGAGGTGAGCTGGGTGCAGTTCGCGTCGCGCATCAACATGGGCAAGCCTACCGTCGGCATCCAAAGCATAGGCATCCTTGAGGATGCTTTCAAGCTGCCGGCCCCCTAGCGCCTTCAGATAACGCCATTTCGCAGAACTGCATCGCCTGCTGCGGGCTGTCGGCGAAAAGCCACAGGAGCGTGCGCGTGCGCCGCGCGAGCGCCAGGTACTGCTCCAGATAGTCGAGGCTCAGGTCGCCCACGCCGGCCGGGCGGTTGCGCACGCGCGTCAGGATAAGCACGTCGGGCCCCAGTATCTGTCGGGCTTGCGCGAACTGATCGGGGGTGAACTGCGAATCCACGCCACGGATCCCCGGGATGCGGCGAATGCCTTCCAGGTTGTGGGTATCGCCTCCACAGAAGTGGACGAAGATTCCTCCGAACGCCCGCGACAGCTCCGAGAGCGGCCCAACACCAAACTGCCCGAACTGCTCCGCGGAGATCAACACCAGCTCATCTTCGCCCACAAAGATACCCTCGCGGCTCGGAACGTGGTACTGTGCCGCGCCCCGCAGCCGGTGGCCGCAGGCCTGCTCCAGCAGCTCCATCCACCGGATGGTCGCCGCAGTCACGGTGTCCAGGAGATGGTGAACCTCGGAAGGATGGGTGTAGAAGGCGGTCAGAAACTCGGTCACGCCGAGAATCTGGGCCGCGCAGGAGAGCGGTCCGTGCACGCCGCCCGCCGAGATCGGCAGAGCGCCGCCCGTGCGCTCCAGCCACACCCGGGCGGCCGACAGGATCTCGCGGCACCGCGGACGACTGAAGTCAGGTCGAAGATCGTGGCTCTGCTCCGGCGACGAGATGACCGGCCTTGCCCAAGTCGCCCCGTCCCCCTCGCTCAGTGCGCATCCGAACGCCTCCAACACGGGCAGAACCCCGAAGTCCAGATGAAGAGCCGGAATCCAGGCGTCGGGAAGCCTCATCGCGGTCCGCTGCCGAATGACCAAGAGCTGGTAGCGAAGATGGAACAGAGGGTCTCCGAGAAGCTGGCTGCGGCTGATGGGTTCCGGCGTGTCCGGGAGCAGTCCCATCCGGGGATTGCCGGGACTTGCGAGTCCCCGAGGATCGCTCAGCACGGTGACGAAGCACTTGAGCTCGTGCCGAGCGGGATTGGTCAAGTAGTCCTGCAGATCCAAGCCTTTAGCGGCGTACGCGTCCAGGACAGCTCGGTCCGGCAGATCCTCTGCGTTCATGACCATGACCGACGACCCCTTGCTCAGTCGGCGGGCACCCTTTGTTCAATGGACCAGCGGCTGGGCGCGTTCGATCCTCTTGTCCGCCTCCGCCCTCAGCTTCCTCAGCGTCTCGTCCAGCTCGCCCCAGCAGTAGTTCGCCAGAAGCGGCGGCCAGTAGGGGCCAGAGTATTTCCCCCTGGTGTCGGCGAACCACGCCTGCGTTTCCTCGACGAGCTTGAGGACCTCGGCGGGATCGGGGGGCGGCGGCGCCGGTTCCCACGGCTTGAGCTCGCCCGCGAGCACGGCCAGCAGGTACTCGATCCGCACCTGCCGCAGGCTCAGCTCAAACCCCGCGCGATGGAACGCGACCCGATCCCTGAACCGCTTCTGCTCTTCAGGCAGATTGGCGGCGAGCGCCTCGGCCTGCTTCAGGTGACCGTCCAGCTCGACCCATACGGCGGGAGTGGCGGGGACACGCTCATTCGACTCCGGCCCCGGGCGCTCGAGCGCGTAGGCCTTCTCGATGGCGAGCCAGTAGTCGCGCATCGGCTCCGCGACGGGGCCGTAGAACTTGGCGAAGAACTCCTCCAGGAGCACGTCAACATCGGCATCCACGTCCCAGGCGAGCCGGCCAGCGACGTAGAGGTTCAGCCCTTGCGCGGCGAAATTGGGCTGCGCCTCGATCATCAGGTAGGTGCCCCCCAGGTCGCGGAAGGCGGGCAGGTCCTCGCGCATCTTGTGCACGATGCCCCACGGGCCGAACCAGCAAAAGTGGCCATAGTAGTCGTAGAAACCGAACATCGTGAGGATCTCGCCCCAGCCCTTCAGGAGCCTGTAGAACTCGACGTTGGCGGGCGATGTGGGGTCGTTGAACGGGCGCGTGTGGTCGTAGTGCCACGTCATGTCGCAGATCAGGGCGGTGTGGTGCTCGTGCGGCCGCGCCTTCTTCGGGAGCTGCGTCTGGTGGCCGTAGACGAGGATCCCGAGGTACTTGGCCTTGTTCTTCTCGTCGAGGCGGTCGTAGATGACCTTCGAGAAATGCAGCAGTCGGTCGGTGACGAACCTGCCGTTGGGGTTCTCCACCCCGTAAGAGCGGTCTAGCTCGAGGCAGCGCTCGCAAAGGCACATCGGCGCGGCGTCGTTGGGATCCAGTGATGCGACGAGCGCGTCCGGGTTGCTGAGGGCCGCATTGGCCTTCTGGGCGACGATCTCGATGACCTCGGGGTTTGTGGTGCAGAAGTTGGTGGCTGACCAGACCTTTTCGAACTTGCGGATGTTGCCCTCGCGGTCGCGTGCCCACCAGTCGGGGTGCTCCTGGTAGGCTTGCTCGGACGGCGAGAGATAGCCCTGCCAGGAGTGGCCGAAGTTCATGCGGCCGCGGTTTATGAAGGAACGGTTTCGGCAATCCCACTCCCGCGAGGCGCCCCAGCTCATGCCGCTGACGGAGAAGAACGATGGGCGTCGCCGTTCGTCCATCTGGCCGATCACGGCCGTCCGATCGGCGGGCTGAGGGATTTCTTCACCGAGCTCGCCAGGCAGGAACCAGCGGCAGCCGAGGTGATCACTCAGCAGGCCGTAGATGCCCTGGCGAAGCCCGTCAATGTGCTGGCCCTCGATGACGACGTCGCCCTCCTCTGTGGTGTGCAGCCGGTAGGCGTCAGGATGCGGCCACTCTTCGTCAGGGGGCGCGAGGTGCAGGGCGATCGAGTGGCGGTCCAGGACCCGTGCGCCCGAAACTGGCAGCGTAGCGCCGCTGATGAGCTGGATGCAGCGCTGCAGGTCGCGGACGGCCCGGATGAGTTCCTCGTGGCCGGGCGGCAGGTTCGGCTGCCGGCTCCAGGCGTCGAGCGAGAGATACTGGCCGTCAGCGCCGGCGGGCAGCTGCGGGATGACGATGGCGTAGTGGCTCTGGCCGCCAGCAGCGATGGTGAGCAGCGGCGGCTTGCGCTGCGAGGGATGGACGCCGGCGGACGGGTGCGTCGGCCACCAGTCGCACCGCACGCTCGGCGCGTACGCGGCTATGACCTCCGCCCGGGCGGTGATCTTCGGCACGTCCTCGCTCTCGAAGTCGGCCGGGTCGGGACCCCGCAGCGCGATGTAAAGCTCGCGGGCGCGGGCGTTGCCGAAGGCGATCTCACCGGTGAGGACTTCGCCCTGGAACCCGTCGGCCGGGTGGAGACCGACTTCCCATTCGGCTGCGGTCTGCGGCGCGAGGACGGCGTCGAACCGATCGGCGGTCAGACCCGCCCTTTCGTTCGGCTCGAGGCCCACGTGCACGTCGAGCGGCTTCTTGCCCTCGTTGAGCATTTTAATGGTCACGACGATGTGGGCCGGGTCGGCGGGATCGGGCGCGCTGGTTGCATAGATCTTGAAGTCACGGTAGTGCTCCGGCAGGTCAGCGGGCCTGGTCGGCGGCGCAGCGGCCAGGGCGCGCACACAAACGACCCCGATAAAGACAAGAGCAACGCAGAGGCGTTTCATGACCGGACTCCTTTCACATCCAAGCACGAAGGAAAGAGGCCCTCAGCTTCTCTGTAGAAACCTTCCTCCCACGTGTTACACGCGCCGAAGCTCCTGCTTCTTCGATTACGCGATTCACCAGGGAATCACCCTTTCTGCCACAAAGGCCGCCCTCCGGACCCAGCGCGTCTCGTTTTCCCGATAATGGTCGCGCTGATACAGAGGGCAGTAGCGTCCGGGGGGGTCTAGGAGCACTACGTCGTTGCCCTTGCGGCGCACCACGAACCGACGGCCCTCGATGTAGTGTGCAGACTCGCGCTCCTGGATCGGAAAGCGAAGGGAGGCGCTCTCGCCGGGCTTCACCCCTCCGAGCTGCGCGTACCGGCCGTCGAAGCGCAGCGCGCGCGGCCGATGATCCACTGTTGCGCTCACTTCGGCCGGCCTGACCCACTCCGGGATGCGGACCGACAGGTCAAGCGGCTCCCTGACGATCACGTCCACCTGCCCGGCGTAAGGAAGATGACTGTGGACC
>CAYYNS010000018.1:0-12892 GCA_964473085.1 uncultured candidatus Brocadiaceae bacterium | reverse complement strand
CGCCGGCGGCAGGAGGCAGCCCTGGGGAGGCTCTTGCGGGAGTTCCCCCGCTACTGTCTGTGGCAGGTGCCGCTCCAGGGCGCCGAGGTGCGCGGGGCGCACAAGCTGGGTGCCTTCTGGCAAGGCGTACGCCCGCTCCAGGCGCCGCCCGCCCCAGCAGGTCCGGCCGTAGCGGTCCCGCCGCGCGTCGAGTGCCCGCCCAGGCTGCCCGACCAGGATACCGTGATCCTGCTGTTTGCAGGCAAGGGCGGCGTTGGCAAGACGACACTCGCCAGCGCCACCGCGCTGCGCCTGGCTGAGCGGTACAGCGGCAGGCAGGTCCTCCTTTTCTCGACGCATTCGGCCGGCTCCCTCTCCGACTGCCTCGGCGTCAAAGTCGGCCCCGAGGCGGTCGGCATATGTCCGGGCCTCAGCGCCGTGGGCGTGGATGCCGAGGCGCAGTTCGAGGGCCTCAGGGCGCAGTACGCTGCTGAGGTGCGGCAGTTCTTCGATTCGTTCTCTGGTCGCGTGGAGATCGCCTTTGACCGCCAGGTGGCCGAGCGCATCCTGGACCTCTCCCCGCCGGGCCTGGACGAGGTGATGGCGCTCACGCGTGTGGTCGAGCTCCTGGAGGCGCGCCGCTACGACATGTTCGTGCTCGATACGGCCCCGACCGGTCACCTGGTGCGGCTGCTGCAGTTGCCTGTTCTCGTGGAGGATTGGCTGCGCGTCTTCTTCAGGCTCTTCGTCAAGTACAGGAGCGTGCTTCGGATGCCGGGCATCTCCGCACTGCTGGTGGCCTTGTCCCAGAGGCTAAAAGCCCTGCGGGCCTTGCTGAGCGATCCCCGCAGGGCGCAGCTCTACGCCGTAAGCATCCTCACGGAGATGGCGTTCCAAGAAACCTGCGACCTGCTGTGCGCCACTCGCGAGGCCGGCATCCACGTGCCCGTCCTTTTACTCAACCAGGCTTCCGCGGCTGGCAGTTGCCGCCTGTGCAGCACCCTGGCGCAAAGCGAGTCCAGGACACGTCGGAGATTCAACAGCACATTCAAGGACATTCAGCAGCCGGTTGTCTTTCGCTGCGGGGAGCCGCGAGGGATTGACTCATTGAGGATGCTCGGCCAGGCCCTTTATTGTGAGTAGGGCCGGCGGCAGGCGGGCTTGCTCGGCCTGCGCAAGAGGACGTAGGGGAAAAATGGGCGCACAGTGCGACCTTGTGGACCTTGAGGCCGGCAAGGAGGAACACATCTCCCTCTGTGAGGCGCTCGACCGCGTCCTCAACAAGGGCGTCGTGGTGGTTGGAGAAGTCGTCATCTCGGTCGCTGATGTTGACCTGATATACCTAGGCCTGCAGCTTGTGCTGACGTCGGTGGAGACAGCCGCCGCAGGCCGGCGCCAGTCGCAGCCGACCAAGGGGATGGAGGATGGGCCATGAGTGCCAGCCAGCCCGTGACGGTGGGGTCTGGGCACCTGGGCGACCTCGCGCAGGCGATCTCACCCGCGCAGGCACGCGGCTCCCCACGGATCAAGTTGAATGAGGACGATGTGCGCAGTGGCCTGGGGAAGCTTGTCCTCACCCTGGTGGAGCTGATCCGGGAGCTGCTGGAGCGCCAGGCCATCCGGCGTATGTCGGCCGGGTCGCTGAGCGACGAGGAACTCGAACGGCTCGGCAGGACATTCATGCATCTGTCGCAGGAGATGGAACGGCTCAAGCAGCACTTCGGCCTTAGCGACCAGGACCTCAACCTCGACCTCGGCCCCCTCGGCAGGCTCCTGTAGCGGACGGGTGGACAATGACGCAGCAGACGGTCATCCCGCATTCTGTCCAGAGCGCCACGCTCGCCGATGTCCTGGAGCGCGTCCTCGACAAGGGCGTGATCATTGCCGGCGACATAAGGATCAAGTTGGTGGACATCGAGCTGCTGACCATCCAGATACGCCTGCTGATCGCTTCGGTTGACAAGGCTCGGGAGATGGGCATTGACTGGTGGACCAGCAATCCCTACCTCAGTTCTCGGGCAGAGGCCGCCGCCCGTGAGGGTGAGATAGCAGAGCTCAAGCAAAGGATCCGGACCCTAGAGTCGTCAGCCGCCGCGCGTGCCCAGCCGGCCCCCGGTTGAAACCCGCACGCCGCCCGAACATGCGGCGTCAAGAGCCCCTCGTTTTGTACTTCCAACCTCTTGTCTACAAAGGGCTTCTGACTGATGTACACGCCGGATGGAAGCGCTCTTGTGTTCAAAAATTAAGGCGCGTGACCGGTACTCGCAAGAATAGGTTACGGCCAAATAACGCCCCTCACTGGCTTCGGCAGGAACCGCATGTGGAACCGTAGTGGAAATGGAGTAGGGATTGGGCGGCTCACTCCGACGATTCCTGCTTCTTTTGTTCAGCCGCCTCGAGCATCTCGCGGGCCATGCCTATGAAATCCACGCACGGCAAGAGAAAGTGCCCGTAGCGGTTACGTTCCGTAAGGTGACACACCTCTGCCCGTGCCAAACCGTAAAGGATTGCCGGAGCGTTCATCTGCATCAGCCAGAATCGGGTCTTGTCATCGAGACCGGCGTCAACCTTGAACAGGCCGATAGCGCGGATGGCGAGGAAATACGGCACGGCCTCGATTGGGACAGCAAGATCGGCGCCTTCCTGGATGGAGACCTCCATCGCCACCGTACACTCGTTCTCCGCCGGCCCCTCCTGGACGCCGATCGTAATGTCCGGGCACACCGTAGGGAGTGCCTCACTCGGCTTGTACGCTTCGTTCGGTTCGACCCGGACCCTGTCTACACCGAAGAATCTAAGCTGCAATTGCGCTCTCTTCGACTTCATCCACCGACTCCAGCGTTGGCACCGCCCACCGTTCGGGAACAGCATCCCTGAGCAGGTTGAAGTGCTGTGCACGCTTCGATTCGCGCTCCATCCAACCCTCTAGCGGGCCTTTGCGCGCTGGCCGTCGGGCAGCTTCTCGGGGAACAAGCTCGGCTTCGACGTCTACTCCGAGAGCCGCTGCGACCTTGGCCAGGGTCATGAGCGTGAGGTTGGAGGTCTCCCGGAAGACTTTGGAGATATATGCCTGCGAGACCCGCATCCTTCTTGCCAGTTCGGCTTGAGAGACGCCGCTGCGGTGCATATAGTCGATGATCTGCTCAGTCAGCTCGAGATAGAGGCATTCGAGCACATATTTGGGGTCGTCCTTGAACTTGTCGTGCTCAGCATCCATCAGCGGTCTTGCGTTGCTGCTCCTCATGGCCTACTTCCTCCGCGAAATTCCCGAACCCATTCCCGGCGCAGAGATTCCGCCTTGTCTATCTCCCTTCTCGGAGTCTCGTCCTGCTGCTTGCGGAAACCGTGGGTAATCACAAAGACCTGGTTTTTGCTCGGAGGGAAGAACCCCAGCAGCCGAATCTGATCTGTGGGCTTCATTTCCCAGATGTCCCACGGGACTAGCTTCCGGAACTTCTGAGTGTTTCCCAGAGGCCCGTACGTGACGAACCGAGTGAACAGCGCGGCTATCTTCCTCTTATCGCTCTTTTGACGGAGACCGTTGTAGAAACTCTCGTAGCGACAACGGTCCCCCTCGACTACGGCCCAGATCTCCCATTCTCCGGTTCGTAGAGGGCGATATTCCATATTAACCGCTAAGTTAAGTTTGTCAAGCGGGTTCTGGGGAAGATCGCTGCTCGTTTCTCCCCCTATCAGACAGAACCCGCCCGGGGGCAGAAGCTTTCCGCTCGGCGTCCCAACCAAGCGTGTGTGGCGGAGAGGGAGGGATTCGAACCCCCGGTACCGCGAATGCGGTACAGCGGTTTTCGAAACCGCCCCGATCAGCCACTCCGGCACCTCTCCGCCACCCAATGTAGCCGAGAGTTTCCCCAGGATCAAGGCGCACCGGACCTGCTCTTCGTCCAGAGCATCTACGGCACCCGCGAGACCACCTGCCTGACAGCCACCACCATCTGGGGCCAGGTGCTCTGGCACTGTGCGGGCTGCGTGGGCCATTTTCCGGCAATTGCGGAAGTGGATGGCGACGGGCGCGACGAGGTGTTCGTGAGTTTTGCGCTCATAGACTTCCGACTCGCCTCCTGGAGAGGCCGTGCTCATTTGCCCGGATTCGTCAGGCGTCCCATGAACAGGATGCACCCCGTCTTTGCGTCCCGGATGAGGAACAGGAAGGGGTGATCGGCGCGGAAGAGTAACACCCTTGCTCCGCCTTCTTTCATCACGACCGCCGTTGCCGCCGCTGCCTCGGTGCCCTCCTCCGTCACGTCAACGAAGGCCTTGTGGATGACCTTCGAGATGCAGAGGTCCTTCCGGCCGGTCATGCCGGAGAAGTCAGCGGGCGGCAGCGAGAAGGCGTCCTTCATGCCCATCTCCCGCAGCACGTCCTGGAGCTCAAAGCGCGCGGTGAAGCTGAACCTTGGCAGCATGACCGCGACCTCTCTCTGGCGGAGCCGGCCGAGCCAGGCGGCCAGGTTCTCTGGCGTCATCAATTCCTCCAGCCGCGGCAGGCCGTCGGCCTCGCGCGGCAGAAGCACGACCACCGAAAGGTCGCCTCCCGCGTAGGGCATCTCCAGCGCCTGGAAGTCATCCGCCTCAAGGTAGCCGAACACGCGACTCTGCAGCATCATCGGCACCTGGACCTTCTCCCCGCTCGGGAGCGTGAAGGGGGCCTTGCGAGTAGCCTTCTCGTCGAACTTCCAGGCCCACTCGCCCTTGAAGTAGATGGCATTGGTCAGCACGAGCGTCGTCAGTGGCGTTATGTCGGGAGGCAGCAGGAGGTCCTTGATTCTGTTGCGCGTCTGGTCCTCCACCCATTGGTTGATCGTCTTGCGGGCGCCTTCAGGGTCCGCACCGAAATCAATCTCCCTGAGGCCGGCACCGTAGTGCTCGCGGGTCGTCTTGAGGAACTCCGCCAGGAAGCCGTACCCTTTCTGCCCCCACAAGGCGTTGGCGATGCTCAGCTCGTATCCGCCCTTTTCCGCCCCGGCGCTCAGGGCCGCCATCAGGCTCGCGAAAGCGGGGTGGAGCCTGGCCTGGTCGAGCCTGAAGTGCAGGACCTGCGCCATCTGCGCTTCCGTCTCGCCGCGGGCGCCCGCGTGGGTCATCGCCAGGGCGCCGGAGATGCTGAACGGCGAGAAGAACAGGTTACCCTCCTGTTCGCGAAGCCGGGCGTAGAGCGCCGCCGCGAAGGCGTTGTTGCCCTGTGCCACGATGACGTCGGGAGGGGCGGGCTCCGCGACTAGATCGCCCTTGGCTGCCTCGCCGAGCGCGACTTCACATGCAACTATCAGCACAATTGGCACTACCCACAGTCGCCGCAGCATAATGGCCTCCTTGCAGTCTGCTCTGCACCAGCCTACCGGATCCGTAGCGGACGGGGTCGGGGCCTGGCGGCTGGCGCTTTCCCACCACCTTAGACGCCGCCGCGCACGGTGAGTTCCCGGACGGCCTGGCTTTGTTGGCCCTGACGCAGGGCCCGGCCGTCGCCTCGATCGGTTATGGGCTTTTCCAGATGTGGGGTCTTCTCGGTTCACGCATCTCGGGAGTCATGCCCACCCCGACCCCCAGCGCAGCAAGGAACGCATCTTTGCCCGCGCCCGAACCGTGGACAGGAACCCAAGGCGTCCTCAGAAAAGGGACGCCTGGCCGGCGCCCGGACGCGGCGGCCCGCTGAGGCGCTCGCTCACGTACTGGATGCCGCGGGGCGTGAGGCTGCGCCCGCGCGGGGTCTTCTCAAGCAGGCCAAGCCGGATCAGGAAAGGCTCGTAGACATCCTCGATCGTGCCCTCCTGCTCGCTCACCATGACGGCGATGGTTTTGAGGCCGAGCGAGCCTGCGCCGCTCTGCGCGATGGCGCACAGGATGCGCCTGTCCATCTCGCACAGGCCGTCCTGGTCCACTCCCAGCATCTGTAGGCCCTCGGCGGCGACCTCAAGGTCAATGATGTCCTTGCCGCGGGCGTGCGCGACATCCCGCACGCGGCGAAGAAAGCGGTTCGCCACGCGCGGCGTGCCGCGGGCGCAGGCGGCCAGCAGCTCAGCCGCCCCCTCCTCGACCGTCAGCCCGAGCCGGCGGGCGCTGCCCAGCACAATCTGCTTGAGCTCCTCGGGCGGGTAGTAATCAAGCCGCTCGGCAATCTGAAACCGCGAACGCAGGGGAGGCGAAAGCAGCCCCTCGCGCGTGGTCGCGCCGATAAGGGTGAAATGCTTCAAGGGCAGGGTGATCGAGCGGCTGTGCGGCCCGCTGTCAATGACGATCGCGATACGGAAATCCTCCATCGCGTTGTAGAGGTACTCCTCGACGCGGGCATCCAGGCGGTGGATCTCGTCAATGAAGAGCACGTCGCCCCGGCCGAGGCTGGTGAGGATGCCCACCAGATCGCGCGGTCTTGAGAGGGCGGGGCCGCTGGTGGCGCGGATGGTCGAGCCCATAGCCGCGGCCAGGATGTAGGCGAGGGTGGTCTTGCCGAGCCCCGGCGGCCCGCTCAGCAGCACGTGATCGAGGCTCTCGCAGCGGCTGCGCGCCCCCTCAACCCAGATCCTGAGGTTCTGGGCCACCTCCCTCTGACCCACGAACTCGCCGAACGAGCCAGGGCGCAGCGAAGGCTCGACGACCCGGTCCTCTTCCTGCCGAAAGCCGCTGTATATCGCCTCTTCGCCCATCGCGACCAGGCCTCGGGGCTCTGCCGCCAGCCGCGCGCCTTATTGGTCCTTTGATAAGGAATGGACGTTGTAGGGGCACGCCTTGGCGTGCCCGAACCCGTTGTACAGAAACGAAATAGCGGGCACGGCGAGCCGTGCCCCTACATTCCATTCTTTACCCAAAGGTCAATAGCAGGTGCTGTCCGGCTCGACCGAGCCGAGTTCTATAGCGGGCTGCCTAGCCGGACAGCGCCTCCCGCATCAGGGCCTCCGCGCTGGCATCTGGGCCGAGTTTCTTGATGGCCTGCCTGACGGCCCTACGCGCGGCGGCCGCGCTCTCGCCGAGCGACACGAGGGCCTTGACGGCGTCGGCGCCAGCGGGGCTGAGGACCTCGGGCGCTTCGGCCTCCAGCTCGGCCAGCTCTCCTCGGAGCTCCAGCACCAGCCGCTGTGCGGTCTTCTTGCCGACGCCCTTGACCAGGGTGGCGAGCGCCTTGACGTCGCCCGCCACGACGTAGCGCGTGAAGTCCTCGACCGAGCAACTGCTCAGAACCTGCAAGGCGACGGCCGGCCCGACGCGGTTGACGCCGATGAGCATAAGGAACAGCCGCCGCTCGGCCTGCGTGGCGAAGCCAAAGAGCCTGAGCTGGTCCTCCCGCACGTGAAGGTGGGTCAGGAGCCGCACGCGCTGGCCCGCCTCGGGCATCGCAGCAAAGGTGGAGAGCGGCACGTGAACCTCGAACCCCACTCCTGCCACCTCAATGGTCAACGACGTCGGGCTCTTGGAGGTGAGGGTGCCTTCCAGCGACTCAATCATGCGGTGTCATTCTTCGCGCAGGGCGAGCCTGAGCTCGCTGAGCTTGTTCTTGATCTCGGCGATGCTGGTGCGCCCGAAGTTGGGCATGCTCAGCAGGTCTTCCTCGGTGTGCTGGATCAGCTCGCCCACAGTAGTGATGCCCAGCCGCTCCATGCACTTGCGGCCCCGCGTCGAGAGGTTGAGGAACTCTACCGGCATGCTGAGCTTTTCCTGAAGTTCCTCATCCGGCTGGCCTGGCAGCCCGGCGGCGAGCTTGGCCACGGCCCGCGGCGGGCCCTGGCCGAGCTGCAGGCCGTTGCGCGCCAGGAGGTCCCGGATCTCCTGCAGGCTGGTCTCGCCGAAGTTCTTGAAGCTCATCAGGTCCTCCTCGGTGCAGCTTGCCAGCTCGCCCAGCGTGCGCACGCTCAGGCGTTCCAGCACATGGCGGCACCGGGCACTGAGCTCGAAGTTGGAGATGAGCAGTTGCAGGACCTCCTCGCGGGCGTGCGTGCGCCGCCTCTGCTCCTCGTCAACGAGCATCGAGAGCGACGCCTCGGCGTCCTTCAGGTATAGGCGCGCCCTGGTGTGCGTCGGATCAAGGGCGAGCACCTGACGGTAGCATTCCATCGCCTTCTCGAACTGCCCCTGGTCCTCGTAGAGCACGCCAAGGTTGATGAGCGCGCCGACGAAGGTCGGCCTGAGCGCAACGCAGCGCTGGTAAAGCTCGACGGCCCTCTCGTCTTCGCCGTTCAGGTCGCAGTTGAGAGCCAGGCGGAACAGGGCCAGGCGGTGCTGCGCGTTGCGCTCGATCGCCTGTTCGTAATGCCGCATCGCGTCTTCGTAAAGCCCTTCGGTCTCCAGCACGCGCCCCATGGCATAAAGCCAGTCGGGGTCCTCCTGGTGGCCGGCCCTGGCAGCCTCGCAGATCTTTCGCGCCTGTTCCGGCTCGCGCTTGCTGCACAGGGCATCCACCATCAGCAGGTCCGTTGTGAAATCGTCCTCTCCTCGCCGCCCGCCCTCCAGCGCAGGGATCGCCTCATCCACGTGGCCCAGCTCCAAGTGGAGGCGCCCCAGGAAATGGGCGGCCTCCTTGCGGCCCTTGACCGCCTCCAGGTGCTCGCGTGCCCGCCCATATTCGCCCAGGGCATACGAGAGGATGCCGATCTGCTCGTGCAGGCCGCGCTGCTCGTCGTCGCGGGCGTTCTCCAGCGCAGCGAGCATGTCCTTGAGGCGGTCATTCGCCTCGTCTACCGACCGGAACGACGCGTAGATATCCTGCAGGACCTCCTCGTAGTTGGAGCGGTCCACGGGGTGGTCCAGGATTTCCTGCGCCTTTTGCCTCTTGATGGCTTCCGGCATGTGTCCACGCTTGCAAAAATGGAACTTGATAGATCGCCCGAAGGGGAATGAATAGACGACATCGCCCCCTCCCACCCAGAGAGAGATTAAAGGCTAACAAAAAGTTTGACGGCTGTCAAGGTATCTGCTATCCTACGGCGGTGCTGCGGGCAGGGTGGAGGGGGCGCGGCCGCCCTCGGGGTTCCCGGCGCAAGGGATTATGGTTCAAGAAGTTACGATAGACGGCGGGATCACGGTCGGCCCCCGTCGGCCGCTTTTGGTCATCGCGGGGCCCTGCGTGGTTGAAAGCGAGGCGATGTGCCTGGATGTGGCACGCGAACTCAGGCGCATCTGCCGCTCGCTCGGCCTGCCGCTTGTGTTCAAGGCCTCCTTCGACAAGGCGAACCGCACCAGCGGCTCGTCGTTCCGCGGCCCCGGCATTGAGAAGGGCCTGGCTGCCCTTCAGGCAGTCAGGCGCGAGGCCGGCGTGCCAGTGCTGACAGACGTCCACCTGCCCGATCAGGCCGCCGTGGCGGCAAAGGTCGTGGATGTCCTCCAGATACCGGCCTTCCTGTGCCGGCAGACAGACCTGCTGGTGGCTGCCGCCGACACCGGCCTGCCGATCAGCGTGAAGAAGGGCCAGTTTCTGGCCCCGGAGGACATGCGCAACGTGCTTGAGAAGGTCCGCTCGCGCGGCAACACGCGCGTGCTCCTGTGCGAGCGCGGCACCTTCTTCGGATACGGCAACCTGGTGGTGGACCTGCGGTCGGTCCCCTTGATGCAGAGGCTGGGTGCGCCGGTCATCTTCGACGCGACGCACTCGGTCCAGCGTCCCGGCGCCCTGGGGTCGCAGAGCGGAGGCGAGCGGGACATGGCGCCTGTGCTGGCCTGCGCCGCCGTTGCCGCTGGGGCCGACGGCGTGTTCCTGGAGGCCCACCCCGAGCCGGAGAGGGCACTGTCCGACGCGGCCGTCATGCTGCCGCTCGGCTCAGTAGCAGCCCTGCTGGCTAAGCTCAAACAGATCGCCGCCGTGGCGGCAGGCAGGCCGTGATGGCACGCATAGGGCTGTTCGGCGGCTCGTTCAACCCCGTCCACTGCGCGCACCTGATCCTCGCCGAGCGCGTGCGCGAGGAGGCAGCGCTCGACAAGGTGCTCTTTGTCCCTGTGCGCGTGCCACCGCACAAGCCCGACCTGACATTGGCGCCCGCGCGCGACAGGCTCCGCATGCTACAGCTTGCCCTCGCAGGCAACCCGCACCTGGAACCCTCTACCGTCGAACTGGAGCGCGACGGTCCCTCCTACACCCTCATAACCGTGCGCCAGCTCAAGCAGCAACTGGGCTCTGGCTGCCAGCTCCTCCTCGTCGTGGGCACTGACAGCATCCGCGACATGCCGCATTGGTGGCATGCGCAGGAGCTCGCGCGCGAGGTCGGAGTCATTGGCCTGGAGCGCCCGGGCTTCCCGCTCGACGACGTCTCGGAACTCCAGGCGTGCTTCGGCGCAGAGCTCGTGCGCAAGATCAAAGACTCAATCGTGAGCGCGCCGCTGCTTGACATCTCGGCGACCGATATCCGCGAGCGCGTGCGCACCAGGCGCTCGATCCGCTATCTTGTGCCCGAGGCGGTGAGGCAGTACATCCTGTCGCGCGGCCTCTATGCGGGGGCCTGAACCGCCGCCGTTCTTGCTCCGCACTGCGCCTGTGGCGGTCCCGCAAAATCCAGAAAGTTGTTTGCCACCACCCGCCGCTTGGGCTAAGATGGTGAGTTCGAAGCGGCCCGGTGTCCGCCCACCTTGAGTTCTACCAAGAACGGACGGCGATGGACGAGATCGCATGTCAAGAGTCGGCCCTTCGCAGTGTTGACCCCGAAACCGCCGGCGCGATCGAAGCCGAAAAAAGGAGGCAGCACGATCACATCGAGCTGATCGCGTCGGAGAACTACTGTAGCGCGGCGGTCCTGGAGGCCCTCGGCTCGGTCCTGACGGACAAGTATGCGGAGGGTTACTGCGGCGAGCGCTGGTACGGCGGCTGCGAGTGGGTGGACGTGGTCGAGAGCCTGGCCATCCAGCGCGCCAAGCAGCTGTTCGGGGCCGCCCACGCCAACGTCCAGCCGCACTCCGGCTCCCAGGCCAACATGGCCGTCTACATGGCCGCCATCAGGCCCGGCGCAAAGATTCTCGGCATGAGCCTCTCACATGGCGGCCACCTCACCCACGGCCACAAACGCAACTTCAGCGGCGAACTCTACCAGGTCGTCAGCTATGGCGTGAACCGCGAGACCTGCCGCATTGACTACGACGAGGTGCGCCGCCTGGCCAGCGAGCACAACCCCGACCTGATCATCGCCGGCGCCAGCGCTTACCCCCGCACCATTGACTTCGCCATCTTCCGCGACATCGCCGACCAGGTCGGCGCCATCCTGGTGGCCGACATGGCACACATAGCGGGCCTTGTGGTGGCCGGCCTGCACCCCAGCCCCGTCCCATACGCCGACTACGTCACCTCCAGCACTCACAAGACCCTGCGTGGGCCGCGCGGCGGCTTCATCCTCTGTAAGGAAGACTACGCCAAAAAGCTCGACGCCGCCGTCTTCCCCGGCATCCAGGGCGGCCCGATGATGCACGTCATCGCCGCCAAGGCGGTCGCCTTCAAGGAGGCCAGCCAGCCCGGGTTCCACGATTACCAGCGCCAGGTCGTCAGCAACGCCCGCGCGATGGCCGACGAGTTCACCCGCCACGGCATCCCAGTGCTGACCGGCGGCACCGACAACCATCTCATCCTGCTGGACCTGAGCAACCTGAACATGACCGGCGGACAGGCCACGGACCTGCTCACCCTGGCCAACATCACCACCAACAAGAATGCGATCCCGTTCGACCCACGCAGCCCCACAGAGGCGAGCGGCATCCGCATCGGCACCCCCGCCATCACCACCAGGGGCCTGCGGGAGGACGAGGCGCGCCTGGTCGCCGGCTGGATCGCCGAAATCCTTACCTCGCGCACCCCTGAGGCTGCCGCCAGGGCGCTGCGCCCCAAGGTCGTGCAACTCTGCGACGAGTTCCCCATCCACGGCTTCTGAGACGCGCTAGGCGGCCCCTCCCTGCCGGCCGCTTCGGCGGAAGGAGCTGCTTCCGCGTGCCAGCCCCCTTTCTCCTCGGTGGAAGTACATATGAGCCACAAGCTCAGAGTGGCCTGCTACGGCATCAACGGACATCAGATCGTCGGACGACTGGCCCGCCACCCGCGCGCCTTGCTGGTGGCCGCAAGCGCCATTCCGCCAGCTTACCTCAGGGAACGACTCGGCGCCGAGGCCGCCTCGCGCGTGCGCACCGAGCCTGACCTGGATGCCCTCATCGCCGCCCCCGACGTGGACCTCGTCTCGCTGTGCTCGCCGCGGCGCGACGAGCAGTTTGACCACGCCGTCAGGTGCCTGCGCGCGGGCAAACACGTCCTCGCCGAGAAGCCAGCAGCGATGACCGTGGGCGAGCTCGAAGAGCTCCAGCGCGTCATCGCAGGCTCAAGCGCGCAGTTCCGCCAGATGGGCGCCTGCGAGCGCGAGGCGCTCCTGAGCGCGATCCGCCGCCTGCTTGACTCCGGCCGGCTCGGCAAGGTCGTCCAGGCCTTCGCCCTCAAGAGCTACCCCTATCACGAGCGCCGCCCCCAGGACAGGGGCGTGGACGGCGGCTTGATCCGCCAGGCCGGCATTCACGGCGTGCGCTTTATCCAGCTTGCCACTGGCCTGAAGGCCGTGCGCGTGTGCGGCTTTGATACCGGCCGCGGTAACCCCGGCAAGGGTGAGTTACAGATGGGCGCCTCGATCGCCATGGAACTGGAGGGCGGCGCCGTCGCCCTGCTCGCCTGCAACTACTGCAACCCCCACGGCATCGGCTACTGGGGCAACGACCATCTGCGCATCCACGCTACGGGCGGCATGATCGAGGCAGTGGACGCAATGACCCGATGCCGCATGGTCGTCGGCGACGGCAAGGAAGAGCCCATACCCGACGTGCCCTCCTCCTACCCCGACTTCTTCGACAGCTACGTGGACTACCTTCTGGATGGCACGCCGATGCCGTATTCGCTGGAGGACGACCTGTGGGCGCTACGGACCGTCATCCGCGCGCAGGAGGCCGTTGACCTCGC
>CAYYNS010000017.1:10277-12979 GCA_964473085.1 uncultured candidatus Brocadiaceae bacterium | reverse complement strand
GAGCAGCGTGACGAGACTTGCTACGTGGATGTGACGATGTGGGGACGCCGCGCAGAGGTCATCAGCGAGTACTTCACCAAAGGCAGCCCCATTTTCATTGAGGGAAGGCTCCAACTGGACACGTGGGAGACGGCTGAAGGGCGCCGCAGCAAGCTCAGGGTGGTCGCGGAGGACTTCCAGTTCATCGGCGGGAGGGGGGCAGAAGGTCCCCCTGAAGAGCGGGCTGAGCCGGGTGCGCGCGGCAGCCAGCGCGGACGCGCCGCTGAAGAAGGCGGCAAGCGAGCAGCCGGCCCGGACAAGAAGGCAAGGCCGGCAGAACCCGACGCGGACGTGCACGACGTCTCGGATGACGAGATCCCTTTCTGAGACCTCCCCTTGTAGGAGGTTGCCCTGCCCTTACCGGGGAACAAGGGAGTGCACATGCGAGTGTTGCTGCGTCAGGATGTAAAGGGTCTGGGCGAGATCGGCGACATTGCGAATGTGGCTGAGGGCTATGCACGAAACTACCTGCTGCCGCGGAGGCTGGCCCTTGAGATCACTGCGGCGAACCTGGATGCCGTGCGCCGCGCCCGCGAAGCCAAGCTCAAACGCGAGCGTGAAGAACTGGAGCGAATCCAGGACGTCGCCCGCAGGCTCGACGGCTTCCTGTGTTACATCCAAGCCCGGGCAACCGAACAGGGCCATCTGTATGGGTCCGTGGGTGCAGAACAGGTGTCTGAGACTCTGGTGCGCAGCGGATTTGAGACCATCCGACCGGCCAACATCGTGATGCCGCGGCACTTCGACCAGTTGGGGGATTATGAGCTGGAGGTGATGTTGCACCCGCAGGTCCGTGTCCATATCACGGTGCGGGTGGCGCCGCTTGAGGAACAGCAAGGCGAAGGCTGAGGGGAACGAAAGCCACTGGCAATCAGGCTATTCAAACGTAGAAGGAGGCTCGTATATGGCAGACGCCGATATGCAGCCTCGCGTTTTGCCGCATGATGTCCAGGCTGAGATGGGGGTCCTGGGTTCGATGCTGCTCTCACCGGAGGCGGTCTTCCTTGCACGCGAGCGCCTGGACGTGAGCAGCTTTTACAAGCTGGCCCACCAGGACATCTTCGACGCGATGGGGCACCTGGCTGATTCCCACGACACCATAGATCTCATCCTGCTGCGGGACGAGCTGAAGCGACGGGACAAGCTCGAAAACGTGGGCGGGGTGGCCTACCTCACGGAGCTGATGGAGGCCGTGCCCACCAGCGCCAATGTCGAGTACTACATCGAGATCGTGCGCGACAATGCCATCAGGCGCGAGCTGATGGCCGTCGCGGAGGGCATCCTGAAGTCTGCCCGCCAGTTGGGCCGGGATGCGGACGAAGTGCTGGATGAAGCCGAGCAGAAGATGCTGGCTGTCCGCCACACGAACGAGGCAACCCGCGTTCACGATATGAATAGCGTGTTGCTGGACCTGATGCCACGCTGGGAGCAGTTGCACCAGAGCCCTAATGACTGCACGGGCTTGCCAACCGGCTTCCACGATCTGAACCTCATCACCAGCGGTTTTCAACCGGGGGATCTGATCGTTGTGGCAGCTCGTCCAAGTGTGGGCAAGACCAGCCTGGTTCTCAATTTCCTCGACTACCTCTGTATAAACGAGAGTGAGCGCCGCCCCGCGGTCTTGTACTCGCTGGAGATGCGGGCAGAGCAGATCGTCAGTAACCTCCTCTGCATTCACAATCAGATAGACACACAGGACTTCCGCAGGGGCAGGCTGACGGAGGAGCAGTGGGACCAACTCGAGGAGTCCGTGCAGGTGTTCGCCGATGCCCCCCTTTACCTGGATGACAGCGCGACGCTGAGCATCGGTGAGCTGAGGGCGAGGGCGCGCAGAATGCGCCACAAGAGCGGCGTGGAGCTGATCGTGGTGGACTACCTCCAATTGGTGCGGCCGGGTCGTTCACGGGACAGCCGGGCCGCCGAGGTTTCTGAGATAAGCGCTGGCCTGAAGGCGCTGGCCCGCGAGCTGGAGATACCGGTGATCGCGGTGGCCCAGCTCAACCGCGCCGTTGAGAGGGACGAACGCTTGCCGCGCATGAGCGACTTGCGGGAAAGCGGGGCGATCGAGCAGGATGCCGACGTGATCATGCTCCTGCATCGGCCCGATGAGTCTAAAGAAGGCGGTGCCGGCGCCGAAACGTGGCCTCAGGAGGGCACCGACAGCCTGGCTCCGTCTCCCATCAATGTCATCGTTGCCAAGCAGAGGCATGGGCCGACCGCCGTCTGTCCCCTAGTATTCATGAAGCGTTACCTGCGCTTCGGGTCGGCTGCAACCTACAGGAGCGTGTGACTGAATGGAGAACAGGTGCTCTTGCGGGTTTCGCGGCCGGGGTTGCTTCGGCGGAGCAGGCTCGGATGGCATCCGGCCCTCCTTTTTTCGCAGGCTGCCTAGGCGCAGCGGGCTGTGGTGCGGCTCTGTGAGATGCCAGATTCTGCTGCTTTTGGGAGCGTTGGCGGCGTGCGCGCTGGCGCAAGAGGCCCCCACCAGCCAGCCCCCCGTGATTAGCAGGGTGACCGTTCGCGGGACCTACCTTGTATCGCCCGGCACCCTCATTTCCCGCCTCAACCTCCAGAGCGGCAGGGCGCTTGACGAGCCCGCCCTGCAGGCCAGGGTGCAGGAGTTGAACGCCTCGGGCGTGCTGGGAACTGTGAGCACTGAGATA
>CAYYNS010000017.1:7909-10177 GCA_964473085.1 uncultured candidatus Brocadiaceae bacterium | reverse complement strand
AACGGAAGTGGCCGCCCTTCCTGTGGGCAGGTCGGTTCGATGAATCTGTGTTCCGCGACGATCTGGCGCGAATAGAGGCGATGTACTACAACGCTGGCCACCTGGACGCCTCCACCGGGGGCTACTGGACCTACAGCGACGATTTCCAGCGGATCATGCTGCACGTTCTGGTCTATGAGGGGCCGCTCTACAAGGTGAAGCGCGTGGGATTCACGGGCAACAAAATCTTCCGCGATGCAGAGCTCCTGGAGGCGATTCCGGTTGCGGAGGGCCAGCCGGTCTCACAGCAGAATATCGAGAAGGCGAAGCAGGTCGTCGCGGACATGTACGGTCGTCAGGGATACGTGGACGTGGGTGCACCGGGCAAAGAGACGTTGCGCGACCAGGTCGTCTTCTCGGAGCAGGAGCCAACTGTGGAGGTGTGGTTCTATATCACGGAGGGCGAGCCGGTCTTCGTGCGGCGTATCCGCGTCGAGGGGCTCACTAAAACTTCGGAGCTCGTGGTCTTGCGTCGTCTCACCTTCCATCCGGGCGACCGGGTGAACACCGATGAGCTGAAGGCGAGCGAGGAGGCGCTGCGCCGTACAGGATATTTTGATCTGACCGATCCGAGGCCGGTTGAGGTGTTCGTGGAGCCTGGCGAAGGGGCGCTTCGGGATGCGGTAGTGAGAGTCAAGGAGGGTCCGACAGGCGCTGTGTTCTTCGGTCTGGGGCTCAGCTCCGAGACGGGCGTGCTGGGCGAGATTTCGGTCCGGGAAGAGAACTTCGACATCAGCAACTGGCCCACCAGTTGGCGCGATCTTGCCCAGGGCAACGCCTTCAGGGGCGGCGGTCAGAAGCTGGTGGCTCAATTCACTCTGGGTTCAGAGCGTAGGTCCCTGTTGTTGTCCTTCACGGATCCGGCTGTGGGGGGCACCTCCTTCAGCGCGGGCGCGAAACTTTACTCCAATCTCGTCGCCTGGGAGGACTTCGACGTCACCCGTACCGGCCTGGCGGCCTCGTTCGGCAAGCAACTGGCGCCTCATGCCTCAGGCCGTATCGAGGTCGGCCTGGAGCGCATCACGATGAGTGAGCTCGAAAGCGGTGTTCCTCCGGAGATACGGCGCGACGAGGGGAGTTACAATAAAGGATATCTTTCGGCAACGTACTCGCTGGACAAGCGCGACAATCCCACGCTGCCGTCTCGCGGGTATCTGGCGAGCGTGACTGCTGAAGCCTCCTTCCTGGATGTCGAGGCTGTAAAGCTGATCGCCGAGGTGGAGAAGCACTGGACGGTGCTGGAATGGGAAGGCGGTCGCAAGCACATCCTGGGGATCCGTGGCAGGGCCGGCGTCATGGACTCTTACGCGGGGGGCAGGATTCCGGTGTTCGAGCGGTTTTATGCCGGAGGCACTGGATCGCTGAGGGGGTTTGAGCCGTGGGGCGTTTCGCCAGTAGAACCTGTGGGGGACAGGCAGGTGGGCGGCCGATCCATGTTGGTCGGTTCGGCTGAGTATAGCGTGCCCATTGTCAGGAACGACCTTCGCTTCGCGGCGTTCCTGGATGCCGGCTATGTGAAGGAGGATCCGTGGGAGGTCTTTTCGGGCTGGGACGAACTCAGAGTCTCACCCGGCGTCGGACTGCGGTGGGTGCTCCCCATGCTGGGGGGGATGCCACTTTCGATAGACCTGGCGTTTCCGATCATGAAGGAACGGGAAGACAGAACGCGGGCCGTTCACTTCTCCGTCGGCGCAGGACACTGGTTCTGAGACGCCATGAGCGGGCCACGGAGGGGCTGTTCGGCCGCCAAGCGGGAAGGGGATTGCCTGATGAAGCTCTCGACAGGACGGGTTTGGAGCAGGCTGGCTATCGCTTTCGTGGCGGTCCTGCTTTCTGGAATCATGGTGGCTTCTGGGCAAGAAGGTGCCTCGCAGGATGTCCAGGGAGCCGCCCCCATGAAGGTCGCGGTCGTTGACGTGGACAAAGTCCTGAGTCAGAGCGAGGCATGGTCCGACAGCCTGGATGAGTATCAGCGCTTGCAGGAGCAGATGCGGCGTTCGCTGGAGAAGCACGAGCGGCAGCTGCGCGTTCTGCGCGCTGAGTGCGAGAACGCGCCGCCCGGCACAGACGCAGCCGTCGAGGAGCGGGTGCGGCTGGAGGCAGCGCTTCGCGAATACGAGGAGCGCAAGGGAGAATTCGAGCTGAAGTTGCACGACCAGCGAATCGGATCGTTGAGCAGGCTTTTCAACGAGATCAGCGACATCATCCGAAGCTACGCCGTGGAGAACA
>CAYYNS010000017.1:5518-7809 GCA_964473085.1 uncultured candidatus Brocadiaceae bacterium | reverse complement strand
AGCGCGCTAATCATCTTCCAGGATGGCACCATCCGGACGGCGCTGAGCTGCCGGGAAGCGCGCCTCCACTTCCCTGACGAGCTGGCCCGACACAAGCTGCTTGATCTGCTCGGTGACCTTGCCCTCACGGGAGTGGACATAGAAGGCAAGATAGTAGCCGTGCGCAGTGGCCATAAGCTCAACACAGCGTTCGCCGCCCGGTTGCGGAGCATCCTGGCCGAGCAGAAAGCGCCTCAGGAGTACCTCGACATACGGGAGATACAGCGCGTTCTGCCGCACCGCTTCCCTTTCCTGATGGTGGACCGGATACTGCGGATCGAGGAAGAGAACAAGATTGTCGGCCTGAAGAACATCTCGATCAACGAGCCATATTTCCAGGGTCATTGGCCGGAATACCCCGTCATGCCTGGTGTATTACAGATCGAGGCTATGGCCCAAGTGGCCGGCGTGCTTTTGCTGCAAAAGCTTGAACACACGGGCAAGCTTGCCCTGATGGTGGGGATGGATGCTGTGAAGCTCAGACGTCCGGTTGTGCCGGGCGACCAGCTCGTACTGGAGGCGGAGGTGGCCCGAGTGCGGTCCCGCTCTGCCCAGGTGTATGCCCGCGGCCTGGTGAACGGTGAGGTGTGCTGCGAGGCGGAGATGAGGTTCATGCTGGTAGACCCGGAAGCTCTTTGAGTCAGCGGGTCTGTGGGAGGACGTCTGAGTTCGTTGGAAACGACCAGGGTTGATAGTGCGGCATCGCGGGGGTGCATGACTAGGGCCATGAAGATACATCCGACAGCCTGTGTGGAGCCGGGAGCTCAGATCGGGGCGGACGTAGAGATAGGCCCGTATGCGCAGATCGGCCCAGAGGTTACCGTAGGCGATCAGTGCGTGATCGGTCATGGCTGCCATGTCGAAGGCAGAACGCATTTGGGGAAGAACAACAAGCTCTACCCCTACGCTGTCCTTGGCACAGCGCCTCAAGACCTGAAATACCATGGTGAGGACACGGAGCTGATCATTGGTGACGACAACGTGTTCCGGGAGTTCGTGACGGTCAACATCGGGACGCTGACGGGCACGGGCGTTACGCGGATCGGAAACCGGAACTACTTCATGATTTGCAGCCACGTAGGGCATGACTGCGAGGTAGAGGATGACGTCATCCTCGTCAACGCTGTGCTGATAGGAGGTCACTGCAAGATAGAAAGCGGCGCGAAGTTGATGGGCGGCGCCGCTGTTAATCCCTTCGTGACCGTCGGAAAACTCGCCTTTGTGGGCGGCTTGAGCCGCATCGTCCAGGATGTACCTCCGTTCATGATCGTGGAAGGCAACCCTGCAAAGGTGCGTCGCGTCAACGAAGTCGGATTGCAGAGAGCGGGCTATCCCCAGGAGGCTGTAGACAAGCTCCACGAGGCATACAAGCGGATCTACAGGACCGAGAAACTCAATCGCCTGAAGGATCTGCGGGAAATCGAGGCGAGCCCGGGTTCCACCGAAGAGATGCTCTACTTAGCGCAGTTCATAGAGCGTTCGCTCCAGGGGAAAAACGGCCGCTACCGGGAGCGTTTGCGCCTCCAACACGGTCACTAGATCAGATGCCGGAAGATGAGAAAGAATGATTTGAGGAAGGGCTCTCGTAAGATCGGCGTATTCGGCCTCGGGCGGTTCGGCTTCGGACTCGCCGTGAGGCTTGCGGAACTCGGCGCCGAAGTGATAGCAGTGGATTCCAATCCCGCCGTTGTCGAGCAGGTGGATCAGCGGGTGGCAAGGGGAATCTGCTTGGACGTGACGGACGAATTCGCCATGAAGAAGGCTGACGTGGCTTCCCTGGACCTGGCGATCATCTGCATCGGCCGCAACATTCAGTCTAGCCTGCTGGCTACTGCGGTGTTGAGCAAGCTCGGTGCCAAGCAGATATGGGTGCGGGCTATTGATCAGAACCAGGCGGAAATCCTCGAGGCAATGGGCGTGGCGAGGATCGTCAGCCTGGAGAGAGAAATGGCTCTACAGGTGGCGCAGAGCATCATGATGCCCGCAACGCACATGATCGCGCCCATCGCAGTGAATCACTCTCTGGCCGAAGTCAAGGCGAAACCAGAGTTCGTCGGCAAGACGTTGCGGCAGCTCGACTTCCGGAAGACTTACGGCCTCAACGTGGTAGCCATCAAGTCAAGAGAGGTTGTTCGCGAGACCGGCGGCCCGGAGCGCATCGAGACCATCGTCAACGACCTGCCATCAGCGGATGACGTCATCCGTGAGGGCGACGTCCTTGTCGTGATCGGCTCTGACGCCAACATCCTGGA
>CAYYNS010000017.1:0-5418 GCA_964473085.1 uncultured candidatus Brocadiaceae bacterium | reverse complement strand
TTACCTCCTTTACGGAGTATCCCCGTCCTGTCCCGAGGTTGTAGATGCGGGGGCTGTGCTTGTCGAGCGCTCCGAGGGCCATCACGTGGGCAGTTCCGAGGTCGAGCACGTGAACATAGTCACGGACGCACGTGCCGTCCGGCGTCGGATAATCCGTTCCGTAGATGCGGACGCATTTCTCCAGGCCGAGCGCAGCCCGGATGACCAAGGGTATCAGGTGAGTCTCGGGCTTATGGTCCTCCCCCAGGGAGCCGTCGGGCATTGCGCCGGCAGCGTTGAAGTACCGCAGCGAGGCGTACCTGAGCCCGTAGGCATGCCCATAGTCCTCCAGGATTCCCTCCACCGTGGCCTTCGTGCGCCCGTAGGGGTTGATGGGGCTGAGCGCAAAGTCCTCTGTGATCGGGGTGCTTTTGGGCGCACCGTAAACGGAACAGGAGCTTGAGAAAACGATCCGCTGGACCCCCGTTTTCCTCATTGCGCGCAGGAGTTTCAGCGTGTTGACTACATTGTTCAGGTAGTACTTTTCCGGGGCCACTACCGATTCGCCGACATAGGCGCTTGCGGCGAAGTGCATGACCGCCTCGACGCGGTTGCGGCTCAGAACCTCGCAGACAGCGTCCTCATCGGCCAGATCCACGCGGATCAGCGGACAGTCACCGACAGCTTGGGCGTGTCCTTCGGAAAGATTGTCCACTACGATCGGCTGGTGGCCTGCCCGTTTCAACTCAATCAGTGCGTGGCTGCCAACGTAGCCTGCGCCTCCTGTGATTGCAACCTTCACTCTGCTACTCCTGACACGCGAGAATAGACTGTGCCGGCATCCTTTGGGGGCTTATCATCGTGCACCTGTAGCCGGGGACGAAGCATTCGCGTGCTTGGTGCCGGCAATTCTGCCCAGTTTGGTGCTTGCCGCACAAGAGCGGTAGCCTACGGGCCGCCACGTGGCAGTCCTCTCTCCACGGGCGTGAACGTGTCTTCGGGGATAGGCACGTTGATCTTTCGGTTGTGCAGCGCCAGTCGGATGAACGTATTCTCCAGAGGCGGGGGATACCAGATGACCAGTTCACCGGGCACGCGGACGGGGTTCTTGTCCGGCCCGCGCGTTACGCCCATGCTGACGTACCAGACCCGAGTTCTCAGCGAACCGTCCCAGTGGAATTTGTCGAGTCTGAGGAGCTGCTCGGTGGTGCGGTCTATGAGGATCGAGCTGTGAACCGAAACGGGCGGCTCACGTTTCTCATCCGCCAGGATGGCATCAATGGCCCATACCGGCGCGGCAACGGGTGCCAGCTGAGTTTCCCCTGCGACGAACTCCCAGCGAGCAGGATAGGCCCTGAGCACCAACGATTTGCCGCCCAGGAGGCTGTTGAGGTCAAACGCGTCCGCAAGGTCGTCCGGCATGAAGTGGATGCGGTTCAGGTTGTACTCGATGCCGTCGCCGTATCTGCCGCTGTAGGTCATGTTGCCCAGGGCAGGCATGCGGACGACATAGCTGGTGCCGTCGCCGACAAGTTCGAGGTAGGTCTTGCCCGGCCCACCCAGAGTCAGACGCACCTTTCCTGGCTTGGACAGGTAGAGCTTTCCCGACGTCTCCAGCCGGCTCGGCTGCCGGATGAGGGGACTGACAAGGACCGCTCGGCAGTCGGCTTCCAGGGTTCTGAAAGCGGCATCGTTGCCTAGCAGGCCCGATTTGAGCTCGGACAGGCTCTTCTCCTGAAGTTGGCCGGCGGGAGGCGGTTGCATCTCCGGGGCGTGGGTACACCCTGCGGCGGCCATCAACAGGCTAAGGCCTGCCAGGGCTAGGCTCATTCGTGGGATTGCAGTTCTCATCTGTGCGCCTCCCTTTTGGGGTCTAGACCGGCTCCGTCCCAGTCATGTCATAAAGCCACTGCAAGCTGCCCGGCGGGTGACTCACAAGTTCGTCTGCCCGGAAGAACCGTGCGATCTCCTCAGTGGCGCTTTCGCGGCTGTCGCTGCCGTGTACCAGATTGTAACGGTTGCTGAGCGCAAAATCACCACGGATCGTCCCCGGTGGGCTGTCGCTGCCAAACGTTTCTCCCATCATCGCCCTTACGACCCGCACTGCGTCTTTACCCTCCAGGATCATAACGACGACGGGGCCGCCGGCGACGTAGCGGACGAGGGGCTCGTAGAAATCCTTTCCGATGTGAGCCGCGTAGTGCTCCCGCACGAAAGCTTCCGATAGCTGCGTCATTTTCAAGCCCAGTATCTGAAATCCCTTCCTCTCGAATCGCCTGATGATTTCCCCCACCAGCCTGCGCTGGACCGCATCGGGTTTCAGGAAAACTAATGTCTTCTCTATGGCCATTGCGTATCTCCTGTCCTGCTGGCCACGCCAGAAGCTTGGGAAGGGCGCTGCTGACACATCGTCAGGTAAGGCCGAGTTGGCGGCATTGCTCCCGGTATAGCTCCCGAACCTTGGCGAAGAACGCCCGGTAGCCTTCGCTGCGATAGTCAGGATAGGTCCATTCCCACGGCTCGAAGCCGCCACGCCGCCAGCATAGAGTCACTTCCGCGTAAATGCCCGCCCGGAGGTAGATGCGATGCGTGTAATCCTTCGTGGTAGCAAGGACCAGCTTGCTTTCGGCCACGTACCCCGGGTCCAGGTTGACCGGCCGCTTGGGGCCTTCCGGGTGCTCCGCTGCAATCCGTTGCTCCAGGCGGTTCGTGATGTGCTTGATCGCAGCAATGCTCTCGGGATCCACGAGCTCCCGGAAACTGTGTATCCGCTTCAGGAGCCCGGGGCCCATCTCTTCCTCGTAGTAGTCCGTGCAGTCGAACGGCCAGGTCTGGCTGGTCAGGTCTATCTCTCCGAACTCCTCCTTGAGCAGGTCGGCGGCCCGTCCTAACCATTCCTCGCGCCCTGCCAGCACAGCGCAGATCAGTTTGACCGGTTTTGCGGTCCGTGCTTCGCCCATGTCGTTTCTGCCACCTTCTTTCTCCTCTTCGTGCGGCCGCGACCTTGGCCCTCTCGATCCGCGCGCTGGTTCTGCGCAGACTCGTAAGCAGACCGCCCCTCAGGGCACTCGCACGGTCTGCTCACTTGCCTCTTTGGGAGGGGTTTTCCCCCGCAGGTGCTGGGGCGGATGCATGCAACTGGGCCAGCAGCTCCTGTGTTCTCTGCGCGAGTTCCTCTGGCCTCAAGAAGGCTTTCCGTCCGTCCCGCCGCACCTGCAATTCCAACTGGCCAGTGTTGAGGAAGCCTTTGCCCACGACCACTCGAAGTGGAAATCCAATGAGATCGGCGTCGTGGAACTTCACGCCGGGCCGCTCGCTGCGATCGTCCAGAATCGCGTCTACGCCTGCTCGCAGGAGCATCCCATAGGCGGACTCCGCTGCCGCTACTAATTTCTGCTCGCTCATGTCAAGCGGTATCACAACGACCTCGTAGGGGGCGATGGCGGGGGGCCACACGATGCCGCTATCGTCGGCGAAGCGCTCGACTACCGCCGCTGCTATCCGGTTCACGCCTATCCCGTAGCAGCCCATCACGTAGGGTCGAGCTCGCCCCTCTGCGTCCAGACACGTCGCCCCGACTGCCTCGCTGTATTTCGTGCCTAACTGAAACAGGTGGCCGACCTCAAGGCCGTGTGACAGCTTCATCACCCGCCGACACCTGGGGCAGGGGTCGCCGTCGGCGGCCGTACGGATATCCTCGATACGGTCCGCGCCGAAGTCACGACCCGGCACCACTCCGACCAGGTGCGCGTCTGCCTGGTTAGCCCCCGTCACAGCGTCTTCAACATGCATGACGGCGTGGTCAGCAATGATCTCAACGCCCTTCAACCCAACTGGCCCGGCGAAGCCGACCGGAGCGCCCGTGACCGACTCGATAGTCTGCGCGTCCGCCGGTTCTACGCCAGGCGTGCTGAGGGCACGCGCAAGCTTGCCCTCGTTGAGCTCGTGATCTCCACGCACGAGCGCGGCCACAGGCCGCCCGTCGGCGCGGTAGATCAGGGTCTTGATCATCTGTTCGGGCCTCACATTGAGCAGTCTGCTGACCTGCTCGATGGTCGTCGCCCCGGGCGTGGCGACCACTTTCAGCTCGCAGTCGCCCTTCAGACAGGCCGGGGGTGGGGGGGCGACGTCGGCCCTCTCCACATTGGCGGCATATCCACATGCCGCACACTCTACATACAGGTCGTCTCCGATCGCGCTCGGCACCATGAATTCCTGGGACAGGGCTCCGCCCATCGCGCCTGACTCTGCTTCCACCACCACGTAGTCCAGCCCGCACTGTTTGAAGACGCGGCAGTAAGCCCTGAACATCTCCTGATATGTTTGCTCCAGGCTCACCTGTTCCAGGTGGAAGCTATAGGCGTCCTTCATGATGAACTCGCGCGTGCGGAGTGGGCCGAATCTGGGCCGGACCTCGTCCCGGAACTTCGTCTGGATCTGGTAGAGGTTCAGGGGGAGCTGACGATAGCTCGACACGTTGTCGCGCACCAGTGCCGTGACGACCTCCTCGTGCGTGGGAGCCAGCACGCCTTCACGTCCGTGTCGGTCCTTGAACCGGAACAGGTCCTCTCCGAATACTTCCAGCCGCCCGCTCTCGGCCATGATCTCCACCGGCCAGAGCGCCGGCATCAGGATCTCGAGCGCACCCGAGCGGTCCATTTCCCGGCGCACGATCGCGACGATCTTGTTCAGCACGCGCTGGCCCAGCGGCAGATAGGAATATGTGCCGCTGCCGAGCTTGCGGATCATGCCCGCCCGCAGCAGAAGCACGTGGCTCTTGGCTTCCGCCTCGACGGGCGTTTCCTTCATTGTGGGTATGAGCGTGCAGGTCCAGCGCATGGCGCAGCTTACGAGTAGATTGCGGTAGCAGGGTTACTGCGCTACGGATTCCGATGAACTGCCCCTTGTGAGGAGGCAATTATAGCCCTCGGGCCATGCCGTTTCAATTGCGCGAACGTCCGCTCAGACGGCTCTCCTTACAGCCTGTTCGAGGGCCATATGGCCTTGGCGTCTTCACTGCCTTGCCCCCTGGCCAGTGGAGCAGGCGGGATTGCCAATTAGCGAAGGGTCCGGGACGGCGCCGCTACCTTCAAAATGCGTCCACCCGCGCAGCCTCCGCTCGGACATCCCGGAAGTGGACAGGCACGAAGTCGTAGCCGCACTGCCCCGCCAGTTCACGGGCCATGCGGCAAGTGGCCACAAGATGCCGGTGCTGGTATGTGGTCCTGTCGCCAAAGAGGTTCGTGTTGTGGCTTGCGGGGAAGATGCCCCGCACAGGCTGATCGCGCCTAGCCATCTCTTCCAGGTTTTCCTCGATGACTCTGCGGAACACTTCCTGGTTGGGCCCTGCAATTTCCGGCGGCGTCTCTGCCCGGAGGTCGAGTGGGCGGTCCGGATCGCCCTGGAACAGGGTGCGGATCCCCCTGGTGATCGGCACTT
>CAYYNS010000016.1:0-13068 GCA_964473085.1 uncultured candidatus Brocadiaceae bacterium | reverse complement strand
CTGGCGAGACCTGGTCGAACTCCTGGCTGTTCGCCATCACCCACAGGTTCTTGTAGGTGAGGCGCCCGCCACACGGCGGGGGCCCGAGCGGGTCGCTGCAGAGCATCGGCCCGCTGCCATTGGGCGTGAGCAGCCCGCTCTGTTCGACCTGTCGCATGGCTTCAAGCACGCCGTCGCGCAGGTGCGCCATCAGGCGGTGGACAAGCGCGGGCTCGCTCGCCATGGCGAGCATGAGCAGGGCCAGGCCGTAGAGGTCCGCAGCGGCCGTGCAGAGGGTCGCCGAGAGCGGCGGCCCGCAGACAAGCTGGACCGGAAGTATGTCGCCCAGAAGCTCATCGGCCTCCGAGAGCGCGGCCTGGGTCTTCTCGCGGTTATAGGCAAGCCTAGGGAGCCTGAGCCTGTCGAGGTCCGCTGCTGTCTTCAGGTGCGGGTCGTAGGCCCACGCGCCGCCCGGCTCAGCCGGCATGCGCCTGGGGATGTCCACGCCCCAGGTGTTCGGCGGGTCGGCGTCGAAAACGGCCGTAACCGGGAAGCAGTCGTCAACGGGCGTATCGTCGCCGATCTCGTGCTTGATGAGCGCCTGGCGCAGGCCTCGCTCGATCTGCCTGAGCGGGGGGTCGCTGCACAGGAGGGCGCTTTCGGGGAGCAGCTCCGCCCACGCCCCTACCGGGCGGCACCAGACGGGGGGACGGTCGGGCCTGCGCAGCGCATTCACGTCGCGCCAGCGCTGCTTGATGCGCCCGTTCTCGTCGCTGGCCGCGATTTCGGCAACGCGCCGCGCAAGCTCCCGCACGCAGTCCCTCTGTTTGGCGCGCTGCGCGGCCATCGGGCGTGCCTCCGTTCAGGGTTCAGCCCCGCAGGCCAGCAGGCAGTCCCGCACTGCCGTCATCGGCACGTCCGGGTAGAGCGCCACCTCACCGATGCGCCGGGCCAGGACGAAGCATGGCCTCCCCGCGCGGGCCTTCTTGTCCTGGGCGACCTTGCGCATGATGTCGTCAGCGCGCGTTCCACCCATGCGGGTCGGGACGCCCAGGCGCACCAGGACGTCATGCTGACGCCGCGCCGCTGCCTCGCTCAGCCCGGCGTGCAGGCGGGCCAGGCACGCCGCCACCTCCATGCCGATCGCCACGGCCTCCCCGTGCCGCAGTCGCTCGTAGGCGCCCAGCGCCTCCAGGGCGTGGCCGACCGTATGCCCGTAATTGAGGATCGAGCGCAGCCCGCCCTCACGCTCGTCAGCGGCCACGACCTGGGCCTTGATCTCGCACGAGCGTCGCACCGCGTGGAGCGCAGCCTCGGCGTCGAGAGCCATCAGCCGGTCCAGGTGCTCCTCAAGCCAGGCGAAGAAGGCGGCGTCGCGGATGACGCCATATTTGACCACCTCGACCATGCCGGCCCGCAGCTCGCGGCCGGGGAGGGTGAGCAGCACGCGGACGTCTATGAACACGCCGACGGGCTGATAGAAGGCGCCGACAAGGTTCTTTCCCTGCGGCAGGTTGACGGCAGTCTTCCCGCCGACGCTGCTGTCCACCTGGGCCAGCAGCGTAGTGGGCACCTGCAGGTAGGGGATGCCGCGCATGTAGCTTGCGGCGACAAAGCCGCCGATGTCGCCGACCACGCCTCCGCCCAGGGCCACCAGCAGCGACTGCCTGTCCAGGCCACCTTCGAGCAGCGCCTCGCACACGCGCCCGAACGTCTCGACGGTCTTCTGCCCCTCGCCAGCGGGGATAACGACCAGGTGCGGCGTGAACCCCTCTGCCGCAAGCGAGCATCGGATGGCGTCGGCGTAGAGCGGGCCGACGTTCTCGTCGGTCAGGATGGCGCACCTGCCGGGGCGCAGGAGGCTGCGCGCGAAGCGCCCGACCGCCCCGAGGCCCTCCGCGCAGAACTGGATCGGATAGCTGCGATCCCCCAGTTGGACCACGACGTCGCTGGACATGCCCGTAAGCCCTTCCAATCAACGGCAACGCCATATTATCAACACGGGCGCCAGCGGACGCAACACTCCGCCTGGTGGCCGGCGGCCGTTCAGGGGGGCGGTGGAAACTCCACCCAGGCGTGCGCCCCCGTCGCCAGGTCAAGCTCCACCAGCCTCTTGGTCTCGTAATCGCTTCCGGCGACCAGGGCCTTGAGCAGCCCCGTCTGGTGCGCGGCGGCCCCGTGCCGGTGGCCGCAGATGACGTATCGCACCTTGCCGCACCGCGCCAGCAATCGGCCGAGCCGCGACGATCCCATGTAGGCGCGGCAGAACTCGTGCGGCAGGGGGGCGGGACCGTAGAGGAGCTCAACAAAGGGAACGTGGTGCAGCACCGCCACCACCTGCCCGACCTTGCGCTCGACCAGCCTGTAGTGCCTGCATAGAGCGCTGGCGCAGGCCCGCGTGAACTCCTCGTCAGTCATGTCCCAGTGCACAAAGGCCCCGTCGTTCCAGCTACAGACGCCGGGAATGGACTTGCGCTGATAGTCCGCCGTTGAAAAGCCCAGTTCGGGATTGCGAAACGAGTAGTCGTACCAGCCGATGTTGCCGATGAAGGCCGTCTCGCCGCGCACCACCGGCCCGCCGTCCAGGATCTCAAAGCCGAACTTGCAGGCCATGTGGGGCAGGTGCACCCGGTAGCGGTCCAGGCTGTCGCCGTCTGAGGTCCACAGGTCATGGTTGCCGGGCACCAGGAGCCTGAGGCCGCCAAAACCTGCGAAAAGCTCCAGGCACAGCGACGCGCTGTCCAGCTCGGGGCCGCCGATGTCGCCTGCCAGGACGAGCACGTCGGCGTCCGACCCGCAGACGTGCCGCGCCAGCGCATCCGTAGCGAGGTCTCCGGCGGCGTAAAGCCCGTAATGAAGGTCCGCCGTGGCGATGAGCTTGCGCGGGCTCATGCTCATGTGCGTTCAGGCCCCCTGCGTCGCAGCGGACGGCTTCGGGTTCAGCACCAGGAATAGCACAGTCGCCAGCAGGGCGCAGGCCGCCCCGAAACCAAGCGCGGCGTGCGGGCCATAACGGCCCAGGCGTTCCCACCCCCAGAGCAGGCCGCAGACGACGCTGGCGGGCAGCGCTGCCGCCCCCGACACGAAGTGGTAAAAGCCGAGCGCGGTGCCGCGCGCAGCCGGCGCCGCAAGGTCGCTCACAAGCGCGCGCTCCACTCCCTGCGTCATCGCGTAGTAAAGCCCGTAGGCCGCAAACAGGGCAAACACCACCCAGCCCGCTCTGGCAAACGCGAACCCGACGTAAACCAGCGCGTAGAAGCTCCACCCCGCCACGATCACGCCCCGCCGCCCAAGCCTGTCGGACAGCACGCCCGCCGGCATCGAGAAGGCCGCGTGCACGACGCTCATGACGAACACCAGCAGCGGCATCTGCCACAGGGCCATCCCCAGCCCGCGCGCCTTCAGGATCAGGAACATGTCGGAAGAGTTGCCCAGCCAGAAAAGGAACACCACGCCGTACCACTTCACCAGCTCGCCGGTGAGGGCCTGTCCCAGGTGGCGCGCTGCACGCGGCCGCGGACCTTCCCCGGCAGCGCCTGCCTGCTCCCGCACGCCCCACAAGATCAGGCCGACCACCAGGATGCCAGGCACCGAGGCCACAAGGAAGATGGTCCGCAGGCTTGCGGCCAGGTCAGTGGCGAGCCCGACAAGCAGCAGGGCCGCCAGGAGCATGCCCGCCGCCGCCCCGGCGGTGTCCAGCGCGCGATGCAGCCCGTAGGCTTTCCCCCGGTAGCCCTCCGGCGTGGAGTCTGCGATCAGGGCATCCCGTGGCGCCGAGCGAAGGCCCTTGCCCAACCTGTCGGCGAAACGCAGCGCCAGCACCTGCCACATCGAGGTGGACATCGCCAGCAGCGGGCGCGAGCAAGCCGCGATCCAGTACCCCAGCAGGATCGCCGGCCTGCGCCTTCGCAGGGCGTCGGACAGCCAGCCTGAGGCCGCCTTCAGCACGCTCGCAGCAGCCTCCGTGATCCCGCCTATGAGTCCTATCCCCGCCGCGGACACCCCAAGCACAGAGCTCAGGAAGATCACCAGCAGGTGAGGATTGATCATGTCCGAGCTCAGGTCGTTCAGGAAACTGACGACCCCCAGCAGCAGGGTGTTGCGCGATATGCCATCCATGAACCGTCGGCGCCGGCCCGCATGCGGCTCGCTGTTCATGGGACAGGGCTCCTTCTGTGGACCAGATGCGCGCTGCCACAACGGGCTCACCTGGGCGGCAGCGCCTTCAAAAACGCCGCCAGTTCGTTTACTATAACAGGTGGCGTGGTGGGCTTCTACGGCGGCAACGTGCACCGGATGGCTGCGAGCCATGAGACAGCACGACGAGACAGATCGTACGGAAGCTCCGCACCACCTGCGCGCGAAGCTGCGGCGCGTTCGCAGGCTCGAGGACCTGGCCTATGCCTTGAGCCTGATCATGGAGTACGGGAAGCTGTTCCACACGCACTGGAACTCGCAGCCGCTGGGCAACTACGACCAGGACCTCAACGTGGGCGTGGTCTCGCCAGAGCAGACCGAGGCGGCCCTCTACGCGCTGAAGATGCACGGCTACAGGGGCCACTTCAGCATAGACATCAATCCCGAGCGGATGCCGGTCCAGAGGACGCTGATCAACTGCATGGACGCCATCAGGGCGGCGAACGAGCGCATCAACAGCCTGGACCACCAGAGGGTGATCGCCTGCACGGCAAGGCCGCAGGAGAACCGCGGCGTGCTGGAGGCGCTGCTGATCCGCGCGCGTGCTCCGCAGGGACCGAAGCTGTCCCCCATGCCGCTGGTGTACTGAATTCGCCCGCCGCACGGCAGGGCGGGTGTCGAGACCGAGATGGCAGGTAAGCCCCAGAGCGAGGCCGGCGTCAAACAGATGGGCGGGCTGGGCGAGGCGATGCGGCCGCTGGTCCACGCAGCACCCCTCTACCTGGTGGCGTTTGTGCTGCTCTACCGGCCCATGGCCTGCGGGGTTGTGCCGCAGCTGGGGTCGCTCGCCTCGTTCGGCATGCTGCTGCTGGCAGCCTTGTTCTTCTGGGTGGCGGAAGGCGTCCTGGCAGGTACGCTGCGCTGGCGGGCCGGGGCGGAGGCGGCGTGGTTCGCAGCGTTCATGCTCTGGGGCATCGTCTCGTCGGCGCGAGGGAACAACGGGCTGGCCAGCGCGAAGCTCTGGTGTCTGTTCGCTACCTACGGGCTCACCGGGTTCCTGGTGCTTCAGCTTGCAGGCTCAGGCCCCGAGCGCCGCTTCCTGGTAAGCTGCGTCCTAGCGACGGTGGTGACCCTGGCGGCCTACGCGATCCTTCACTACGCGCTTTACAGGCCCGCCTTCGGCGAGTGGATCAGGAGCGAGCCCGACTACTTCAAGGCCCTTTTCGATGTGCGCGGGGCGGGGTTCCAGGACTTCTACATCCGGGTCACCGGCAACCGGGCCGTCGGCAACTTCCTGACCTCCAACCAGTTGGCCGCCTTCCTTCTGGTGGGCGTCTTCTCGCTCTGCGGGTTGACGGTCGCTGCGTGGAAGGGCAGGGGGGCGGAAGGCGCTCGCCGCGGGTGCATTCTTGTGGCAACCGGGTGCGTCGCCGGATCGCTGATAGTGCTCGCGGGGCTCTTGCTGAGTCGCTCCAAGGGCGCCATGATAGCGGCGGCGTTCGGCCTCGTCGTGCTTGCGGCAGTATCGGCATGGGGGTGGATCCAGCGCAACCCCTTCAAGACACTGGCGGCGGCAGGCATTGCCGCCGCGCTGTTCCTTGTAGGGCAGCGCCTCGGGGTCGCGCCCGGCTGGCAGCGGTTCGAGGCCTCACTGGGCGTGAGGCTCGACTACTGGCGCGTCAGCATGCAGATGATCCGGGATCATCCAGTCGTGGGCGTCGGGCCAGGCTGCTGGGAAGATAACTACGTGATGCGCAAGCTGCCGCAGTACGAAGAAACCAGGATGGCGCATAGCTGCTTCCTGCAGACCTGGAGCGAGATGGGGACGGTAGGGTTTGTGCTGTTCGCGCTTCTGTGCGGGGCCTTTCTGGCGCGGGCACTGCGGGGCGTCGGCGCCATGCGTGAAAGCGCGCAGGCAGTGCCATCGTGGGACTTCCGCCTAGCCGGCATGGTCCTGGGTGCCGTCGCGTTCGCGCTGGACGGCTTTTTTGTGGGCACCTTCAAGCCGCCTCAGGTCGCAGGGCCTCGCCTGCTGCAAGCGGCTCCGTGGCTTGCCTACGTGCTCCTGTTCGGCATCTGGGTGGCGGCCTTCGCAGCGATCTACCAGGGCCTCTCAGGCCGCTCGCAGCAGTCTGCCGACAGGGCGGAACGCTTCGTGACAATCGGCCTGCTCGGAGGCATTTCGGCATTCCTGCTGCACAGCGCTGCAGAGTTCACGTTCCGCGTGCCAGCGCTCGGCGGCACTGCGTTCGCTGTCGGAGCGCTGCTGCTGATGTGCATGGCAGCCCCGCGCATGCACCTGACGCGAACTGCGGGCGCGCGCGGATCGCTCCTGCTCCTGCTGGCCTTTGTGCCGGCGATGGCATGGGCAGGGCTGGCCGCCCCCCGGGCGTTCGATCATTCCTGGAGCAAAGCCAGAGCCTTTCAGCTCAGGGCAGAGCTCAGCGGCAAGAAGGAGCAAGGCCTTCCCAGCAGGCCACTTTCTGCGGACGAAATGCTAAAGAAGCGGCGCGAGATCATCGAGGCCTACAGGGGCGCGCTCCGGGCTGTGCCGTGGGACAGCGAATGTTGGCATGACCTGGCGATCGAGTGCCTCGTGGTAGCGCGCGAACTTGGTGCCAGCCCGCCCTCGGGCGCCCCGCGCCGTACGGCGGGCGACGAGGTGCGCAGCCTGCTTGCCGAGGCAGAGGACGCCGCGCTCCGTGCAGTCAGGTTCAATCCACTCAAGGCCCAGAACCATCTTACGACGGGGATGATCCTGTCTGAGGCCGGCAGGCAGGCCGAGGCCGTCCCTTACTTCGAGCGCACGGCGCAGCTTCACCCGAGCGTGCCGGAAAGCTGGTTCCTTCTGGGTGAGGCGCTGGAGCGCGCGGAAGGCCTCAAGCCAGAGTCACGTGCCTGCGCCGCATACAGCAAGGCACATGCGCTCAACGTCCGCCAGATGGATGCCCACGGCAGGGTCATCAAGGGGCAGTATCACGAGCGGAACCTGCTCGGCGGCGAGCAAGCCCTGGAGCTCGAACGGCGCCTGGAGGCGTGCGCAGCGGGAAAGAAAGGATAGAGGCAAGAAGCAGTGGAGCCGGTGGGGGGACTTGAACCCTCAACCCCGGCTTTACGAAAGCCGTGCTCTGCCATTGAGCTACACCGGCTCCCACTGCCCGATAGTTTAGCCGCGCGGGGGAGCAAAGTCCAATGCACGCGCGCTGGGCCGCAGCCGCCGTCCCGAATGTGAGGAGACTGACAATGACGATCACGCGCATGGGCTTCTTGGTGCTCGTCAGCCTGTCCTGTCTGGCAGCGACCGCCTGTACGCTACCTCGCCGGGAGCCGCGGCCTTCGGCGACGACCCCCTATGGCGGGGTCTGGATGCTGGACCACCCGACCCGCGCCCACATGCGCGTGCTGGAACAGAAAGCCGAGCTCAGCCCTGCGAAACACCTTGTGGTGTCGGTGCGCTGGCTCAACCGTTCCAAGAGGCCCTACAAGGCCGAGATACGGGCTGCCTTCTTCGACGCGCAGGGCTTTCCCGAAAGGGCCGCCTACACCTGGGACCTGCAGCCCTTCCCGCCCGGCGAGTCCACGACCGAATGGACATCTTACACAAGGGACGCCGTGCGCTACCGGATCGAGATCAGGAGCGCGCACTAGCGTCCCAGCTTGCAGGCGGGCCGCCAGGCCTCAGAACTCCATTCGCCGGAACGCCCGGATGCCGAATGTCATAGGCATCACGCAGGCAATCGCGGCAAGCAGCAGGTCCAGCGCGACGCACAGGGCCGTGATGAGCCTGAACTGCCTGCCCATAAGCTGGCTGGTGGTACGGAGGTGAAGGGGGACGGCAACCAGCACCACTGAGGCGAGGATGAAGAAGATGCTGCAAACAAGGTTCAGCATCCCCCCGAAGCTGCTTACGATCTGCGAAGGGTTGTCCGAGCGCATGTTGGGATAGACAGCCCCCAGGCCGACCGCAAGGCCGCTCAGCCCGCAGCATACGCACAGCACGACCACCATGTGCAGTGCGATCATCCACTGCTTCAGCCCGAGCATCACATCGCTGAGGGCGATCAGACCGCCGCTGACGAGCAACGAGCCCGCCGCGGCAAAGAAGAACTTGCCCCACAGCACGGTGCTGCGCCGCATGGGAAGGAGGCCGATGATCCAGATGCGCCGCCCTTCAAGGCTCAGTTGAGGGAACACGAAACGGCTTGTCAGCGTCGAAAGCGTCAGGCAGGTCGCCCCGAGGTTCAGCAGCGCCACCAAGCTTTGCCAGTAGGGCGCCAGCCCCTCGAACCCGAAGCGCGGCAGGTTCAGTATGTAGAGCCCAAGAAGCCCGAAGAACAGCAGGAACTGAGACCACTGGGCGGGGTCCCTGCGGAAAGTCTTCGCGTCCTTCAGCACCAGCCACCGCAGGTCCGCAGGCAAAAAGAACGTGGCGGCGGCAAGCGCCTGGTCCAGAGCGCCGTCGGCCCGCACCTTGCGGGTCTGCCGACCACCCTGATGCGCCACCCCCCATGCCCGCAGGTAGAGGAGCTGCCCCAGCCGAAAGACGACAAGCCCCAGGAACATCGCGTTCGACAAGAGCAGAAGGAGCAAGAACAGGGCGCGGCGCGGCATGCCCCGCGCAGCGTCAAGCATGCCCTCGCTCACCCAGTAGCTCGGCAAGGCCCAGTGCTGGCAGAAGGCTATGCGGTCCATGATGTTCTTGAAGCCCGCCTCGGTCAGAAGGGCCGTTGGGCGCTGGCCCAGCATCGAGTATCCCCACGCCGCCAGCAGGCATGCGCCGGCGCCGACCAGCAGGCCGAGCGCAAGCCCCCTACGTCGCGGCAAGAGCATCGGCAAAAGCAAGCCGGCAACCGCCCCCCCAAGCATCGGCAGGGCCATCATCACCAACGAGAGCAAGAGGGACAGGATGTAGAAGTACCAGGGCGCGTGCTCGGCAATGCCGAAAGCCAGGATCATCGGCACCACCAGGATGCCCATGCCCCAGGCGCTGAAAAACAGCGACTCTACGCCTTTGTAGATGAAGATGCTCCCGGCCCGCAGGGGCATCGCGACGAGGAACTCCGCCTCCGCGTTCCGGTAAAAAGAGCTGTAGCAAATGATGGCGTTGCTGATCGTCATCATCACCAGCAACGCCAGGAACAAGAATGCGAACAGGTAATCGCTCAGGATATCCTTGACGCCCTCGAACTTGGCCAGGAAGTAGAACACATCCATGAACATGGCGAACATCAGCGCCCAGAAAACGAGCGCTGCTATGCTCACCACCACTACCCTCAGGCGCGAGCCTGTCAGGAACGCCTGCACCCTCCTGAGCGCAAGCTTGAACTTGAGCCTGGCGAACTGCACGAACACCGGCATCCGCCACTGACCTCCGAACGAAGGCGCTCCCCCCTCACCCCTCCTCGGTGAGCCGCAGGAAGGCTTCTTCCAGGCGCCCGTCGGTCCTGGCTGCGCGCAGGATGTCGTCGAGTGCGCCCAAGGCAATGAGCCGCCCCCTGTGTATGATCCCGACCCTGTCAGAAACCGCTTCCGCAAACGACAGCGTGTGGGTCGAGATGAAAACGGTGGCGCCGCGTCGGGACTGCTCCCGCAGAACGCCTTTGAGGATGCTTGCACCCTTGGGGTCCAGTCCCACAGTAGGCTCGTCAACGACGACCACCTTCGGGCTATGCAGGAGCGCGGCGCTGATGACCACCCGCTGCTTCATGCCGTGAGAGTAGGTCTCTGCCAGCTCGTCCAGGAAACTCCCCATCTCGAAAGTCTCGGACAGCTCCCGGGCCTTGCGCTCCGTCTCAGCCTTCGGCAGGCGGTACATCTTGGCGACGAAGTACATGAACTCCCTGCCCGTGAGCTTATCGTAGAGGTAAGGCTGGTCAGGCACGTAGCTCAGGACCGACTTGGCAGCCACGTAGTCGGCCTGCATGTCGTGCCCGCACAGGAGCGCCCGGCCCTCGGTGGGCCTCAGCAGGCCAGCGATCATCTTCAGGGTCGTGGTCTTTCCTGCCCCGTTGGGCCCGATGAAGGCGAAGAATTCTCCCGGCGGGACTTCCAGGTTCAGGTGGTCAACGGCAGTCAAGCCGCCGAAGCGCTTTGTAAGGTTCTCCAGCTTGATCATGCCACGCCTTCCCGGCCTCGTAGCGCCTTCCGACAGGCATCGAGCACCATCTCCGGAGTGATGCCCTCCATGCAGCGGTGGTCGCGCCGGCAAACCTTCCTCTGGCACGGCCCGCAGTCTGTCTCGACGCGCACTACGTGGTCGTGCGGCCGTCCACTTGTCGAATAGCCGGGGTCTGTCGGGCCCATCAGGCACACGGTCGGCACGCCGAGCGCCACGCCGTAGTGCCGCGGGCCAGAATCGGTCGTCACCAAAAGCCGGCTGAGCCGCACCACGCACTTGAGGCCGTGAAGGCCTATCCCGCAGCCTGTCAGGTCCACGACCTGTGCGCGGGACTCGGCGGCAATGCGCTGCGCCGTGCCCCCGGCAGCCGCAGAACCGATGCACGCCACCTGCGCGCCGAACTCCTCCTGTAGCATCTCGGCAAGCCGCGCAAACCTTTCCTCCGGCCACAATTTTGACGGCCCGTATGCCGCCGCCGGATGGAAGAGGAAAAGGAGCCGCTCCAGGTCTACCCCGGCGCGCATCAAGACGGCCCGGCTCGCCTGCATGTCCCGTTCGGTAAAAAACAGCTCAGTCTCGCGGCCGTGCGGATGCAGCCCGGCAGCCTCACACAGCGCAAGATAGTAATCCGCCATGTAGGTGGGAACAAACCGCCCATCCGCCGACGGGCGGGGCAGGGGGGTAGTCAAAAGCAAGCCTCTGCCGTCGCGGACGTATCCCACACGTCTCTTGACGCCTGCCAGCCAGAACATGAGGGCCGAGCTGAAGGAATTCGGCAGCACAAGCCCCAGCTCGCAGCGCTCACCGCGGATTTGCCGCGCACAGCGCAGCAGCGAACGCGTGCCACCCCTGCAGATGACCCACGCGTCAAACCAGGGCGCCCCCCGCAGCACCTCCGCCACGGCGTCGCGGACCACCAGGACGATGCGCGAGCGGGAAAGCTCAAGACGAACACAGCGGAAGGCGGGGGTGGCCATTATCACGTCGCCGACCCAGTTGGGCGCCCTGATGCATGCGGTTGCCGGTGGCCGGCTACTGCTCGTCTGAACGCGCATAAGCCGCTCGCCCTGCGCGTGATTTAGAAGGAAGGCCCCTGCCGTCCCAGGGCCCACAACTCTCTTCAAGGCTCATCCGCCGTACGGCGGGCGGCAGGCGCGCCATGCAGCCGGGGCGCTGCTACTTCTGCTGGGCCTGTTCCAGGGCGTACTGCTCAATCTGCAGCGCTTCCCGTTCGCTCTGCTGGGCACGGTAGAGGTATGCGTTATAAGTCGCGCGCTGCTCCTCGGCATGCTGCTGGAGGGTGCGGATCTGGATCGTCTCGGCGTCTATTCTGGCGGACAGCGCTTCCCTTTCATCAGCGTACCGGGCAAGGGTCACGTCCAGCTCCTTTGCCTGCGCCGGGGGGAGCGTCTCCTTGCGGGCCTGGAGACTTTCGATGCGCTTGTCCAGGGCTCCCCTGCGCTGCAAGAGGGCATCGAGGCGGATCTGGTGCGATTTGATCTGCTCTTCCGACCTCTGGACAAGCAGCGCGTAGTCTGCGGCGTCTTTGCGCAGGCCAGCCGCCTGGGCGCGCAACGCCTGGACCCGCTCGCCTACCATGATCAGTTCCTCGCCGCCGGATAGGAACTTGCAGCCGGAGCAGCACAGTGCCAGCGCTCCACCCAGCAGCACGACTATCCTTTTCATGCCCGGCCTCCCTTTGTCCGCTCTCCCTGTGCCTCCCGTTATCGCCGCACGCGCAGCGCGTCGCCGCCGACCCTGCCGCAATTGCACACGGCACCGGATATTCATATCATAGGGTGCTCGCTGCCGTCAAGCCAAGAATCAGGGCAGAGGCGGGCACAGGATCGTGCCCACAACCCATAGCGGGCCCCAAGGCACAGGAGGCTACGATGATCCGACTCGTCGTCAACGGAGCGGCCGGTCGCATGGGCCGCCGCATCATTGCGCTCGCAAGCGAGGCCAGGGACTGTGCCGTCGTCTGTGCCCTGGAACGCCCCGGCCACCCCGATCTGGGCAAAGATGCGGGCCTCGTGGCAGGCATTGCAGAGCTCGCGGTGCGCATCCAGGAGACCATTTCCGGAGCGCCGGACGTCCTGCTGGACTTCAGCACCCCCGATGCGTGCGCGGTGCGGGCTGAGGAGTGTGCCCGGCTCGGCATCCCCGTCGTGATAGGGACCACGGGCCTCTCGGAAGAACAGCACAGGAGGATCAGGTGCGAGGTCGCCACAAGGGTGCCGGTCCTGATCGCGCCCAACATGAGCGTCGGCGTGAACCTGCTGTGCATGCTGGTAGGGGAGGTGGCCTCTGTGCTGGGGGAAGACTACGATGTCGAGATCGTGGAGATGCACCACCGGCACAAGAAGGACGCCCCCAGCGGCACGGCGCTCCAGCTCGCGCGGTGTATCTGTGAGAAGCTCTCCTGGGATTGCGGCAAGGCGCTGCTCTATGGCCGCCAGGGGATGACCGGCGAGAGGCCACGCAGGCAGCTTGCCGTGCATGCAGTGCGCGGAGGCGACGGCGTCGGGGATCACACGGTCATCTTTGCAGGAGAGGGCGAGCGCATCGAGCTGACGCACCGCGCCTCCAGCCGGGACATATTCGCCAGGGGTGCCCTGAGGGCAGCGCGATTCCTTGTGGGGCGCGCTCCGGGCCTCTACAGCATAAAAGACGTCCTTTTCTGACAGGTCCGCCCCAACAAAAAAGGCCTGCCCGACATGTCGCCGGGCAGGCCTCGTGCGCGGACGGTTACGTCTTTTCCAGCTCCACTGCCACCTCATTCATCTTGTTGCTTGCCGACCTGCCAAGCGTGGTGAGGGCGGCAATCACCACGA
>CAYYNS010000015.1:0-13121 GCA_964473085.1 uncultured candidatus Brocadiaceae bacterium | reverse complement strand
TCGCCGGCCCGCAGCGTCCAGGCCCGCACCTCCTCGTGCGCATAGGTGAAGAACGTCCGCACTGCAAGCGCATCGTAGCATGCCCGCACGACCTTCTCGGAGGCGAGCTCCGTCAGGCCGGCATCCTTCATGAACTCGGGTCGGTCCTGCTGGTCGAGTTCCATCAGTTCCATCTCCAGCTTGCCGCACATGACGACGGGCCGCTGCGGCAGCCCCCGCATCTCGGCAAGCTGGCTGGCCTGGCCGATCTGGCCTTCCCCGATGTTGAGCACGTAGACGACGGGCTTGAGCGTGAGCAGGGCGTAGCTGCGCACCATCTTTTCCTGCGCCTCGTTGATCCCGACGGCCCGTACGCCGCGCCCCTGCTCGATGGCCTGGCGACAGCGCTCCAGCAGCTCCGTCTCCGCGTGCAGGTGCTCGCGTTCCGAGGCGGGGCACTTGCGCAGGTCTCTTTGAATGCTCTCGATCCGCTTTTCGATGACGCCCAGGTCGGCCAGGAGCATTTCCTCGATCATGCGGGCGCAATCGCGCGGCGCATTGATGCTGCCGAAGATGTGGAACACCGTGGGGTCCACGAAGGCGCGCAGGACCATCAGCAGCGCGTCCGTCTCTCGCGCAGTGGCTACGGCGCGCCCGCTGTCACCCCCGCCGGGGCCCATGTGAGAGAAGATGCCGGCAATGTCCTCCAGCTCGATTGCTGCCTGCACCGTCTTCTGTGGCCGGAACAGCTCTGTGAGGTAGTCCAGGCGCGCGTCCGGGACCTTGAGCATAGCTACGCCCGTCGGCCCGCCCGCGTGGAATCCGCCAACCTCGCCGTGGGCACCGGTCAGCGCATTGAACACCGTAGTCTTGCCTGTTTGCGGCAGTCCGATGATCCCCACCCTCATGGGCTTCTCCCCCGGCTCGCGCTCGTTCGCCTCTCCCAGCGCGCCTGTAGCCGTCAGCATAGCAGGTCCGGCCACGCGTGACAAGACGTGTGGATGGGTTCCGCCGGCACCTACCCTTGAAGGGGAGCGCGCAGGGGCTACAATGCTGACCAGCCGTAGTAAGGAGGAAACATGGCGGCATCCGAGTCTGCAGGGGAGCGACAGTTTCACTATCCCTACCTGTCACCAGCCGAACTGAAGGCCCGGCTGGCAGGGAAGGCGATCCTTTACCTTCCGATCGGTTCCCTGGAGTGGCACAACGAGCACCTGCCGCTGGGCACCGACACCTTCCACGCGATTGAGCTGGCCGGCCGGCTCTGTCGGCGCCTCGGCGGGGTGACGCTGCCGGCTTTCTGGTGGAACACTGGGGGCTGCCACGACCATTTTTGCACCTACCACATGCCGGAGGCGCTCTACCGTAGCGCCCTCAAGAGCGTCTGCCTGGGGCTGGCGCCGATCCCGGCCAGGGTGCTTGTGCTGATCAATGGGCACGGTGGCGGCTATCAGGCCCAGACGCCCCAGGTCCTGGCCGCTGAGCTCGCCGGCGGAGGGTTCCCCATGCGGGTCGTGGTGGCCGACCCCTACGGCCTGGGGAGGCGCTCTGCATGCCGCATAGACCACGCGGACACAGGCGAGACGAGCGTTGCCCTGGAACTGATCCCGCAGCTCGTGCGCATGGAGAGGGAGGTCGGCCCCGACCTTTTTTCCGGCAGGCGGCCCTTCGTTGAGAAGGGGATGCCATCGGCTGAGGCCGGCCGCCAGCTCTGGGATGCCTACCTGGCCGATGCAACGGCCTTGATTGAGAAGGCGTACGAGGAAGCGACCAGGCAGCGATGAAGATTGAAAGTTACAACTTCGGCCGGATCACCGTTGACGGCAAGCTCTACACCTCCGACGTCATCGTCAGCCCCGACGGCGTGGACGACACATGGTGGAGGCAGAAGGGGCACGAGTTGGCGCCCGGGGACCTCGAGCCTGTGTGGAAGGCGAATCCCGAGGTCCTGGTCATCGGCACCGGCGCCTACGGCGTGATGAAGGTGCAGCCGGAGACGGACCGGCTCATGCGCCAGCGCTGCGCCGAGGTGCACGTGCTGCCCACCACGGAGGCCTGGAGGCGTTACAACGAGCTGGCGGCGCGGGGCGACCGACGCGTGGTCGCCGCCCTCCACCTGACGTGCTGATCCCTCCATGGGCCGACAGGCAACGGTGCTGCGCAGGCAAAGCAGCTTTTTTCCGCTTGACAGCTTCCTGGGACGATGTAAAATTGCGCGGTCGTTCTGGACTTTGTCGGCGGGCTGAGGGGCAAGCAAGCTTCTTCTCGAAACCCCAGAAGGAAGCAGTGGCCGCCCGGCTTCTAACCGGGCGTGCCCCGCCTTCTTTCAGTCTTCGCGAACAGTCCTGTCCCGCCAACAGTGCCGCTGGGGAGCGGCTTGATGGAAGGAGGTGAAAGCATCGCATAGAGCAGTTGGTCTTAATGAGTTGTTGAGGCAGGTTTCCTCTTTTTGTAGGTTCGGAGGACGGAGATGTTTGGACGCATGATGTTGGCCGTTGCAGTGGTTGTTGGGCTTGGTTTCCTGGTTGCCTCCAGAGGGGTTGTCGCCCAAGAGGAGGAGGTGGTTACCATTACGGGCAAGGTTACGGCATGCGCGGCCGATTGCCCGAAGGGCTGCCCCTGCACCGTCACGGTGAAGCAGAGGGTGGACGACAGGGTTATCACGACCGTCTACCGGGTGACGAACGACGACAACGGCAAGAAGCTGGCCCAGGAGGCTGACGGCAAGAAAGCCGAGGTCAAGGGCACCGTCTCGATAAAGGAAGACGAGAAGTGGATCACCGTGCAGGAATATAAGGTGATCGAAGAGGAAGAGTAGTAAGGGATGCCCTTTCAGGGATGCCGGGCAGGGAGCCTGCGGCTCCTTGCCCGGCCTTTTTTGGCAGATTCGGCGTGTCTTGCTCCCCGGGGACAATCGTGCTCCGCATGATCAGCACCTGCTCGCTCAGGGCAGTGCGCCGCTGTCCCTCTATGTCGGCATCGAGCCGGTCAGCTTCCGACATGCCTCCAGATACCGCTGGGCCGTCTTCCTGACCACCTGTTCCGGCAGGGCCGGGCCTGGCGGCTGGTGGTCCCAGCCCCAGGCATCGAGCCAGTCGCGCACGTACTGCTTGTCGTAGGACCACTGCGGCCTTCCGGGCTGGTAGCTGTCCGCCGGCCAGAACCGTGAGGAATCCGGGGTCAGCACCTCGTCAATCAATGTCAGGCTGCCCTCGCAGGTGCCCCATTCGAACTTGGTGTCGCTGATGATGATCCCCCGCCCGGCTGCATACTGGCTGGCCTTCTGGTAGAGGGCGAGGGAGCGCGCGCGGAGGTCTTCGGCCAGCCTGCGGCCCACCATTTCCGCTGCCCGGTCCATGGTGATGTTCTCATCGTGGCCGGTTGCGGCCTTCGTGGCAGGGGTGAAGATCGGCTGGGGGAGCCTGTCGGCTTCCCTCAGGCCCTCAGGCAGGTGGATGCCACAGACGCTTCCTGTCTGCCCGTATTCGCGCCAGCCGGACCCCGCCAGGTAGCCGCGCACCACACACTCGATGGGGATCACCTCGGCCCGCCGCACGAGCATCGTCCGCCCGCGAAGTAGACCAGCATGGCGCGCCACCTGGGGGCCCATCTCGTCCACGTCGGCCGTGATCAGGTGGTTGGGGGTAAGCTCCCGCAGGTAATCCAGCCAGAACAGCGTAAGCTGCGTCAGCACCTTGCCCTTCCAGGGGATCCCGGTTGCCAGCACGCTGTCGTAGGCGCTGATGCGGTCCGTGGCGATGATCAGCAGGTTCGGGCCGACCCTGTATATGTCGCGGACCTTGCCGCGGTTGAACAGCTCCAGCCCTTCAAGGCGGGCCTCTATCAGCGGCTCCGGCATGTCCATCTCAGTTAAGCGCATGTCTCCTCCCAGATCGCCGACGCCAGGATCATAGCAGCCCGCGCGGCCATCGGCAAGCGGGGCTCTCATGCGCTCAGGCAGCGCTCGTAGAGCCGTTCGTACGCCTTCACCATGCGCTCGACGGAGTGCTCTGCGAGGACCTTTTGGCGCGCCTGCGCAGTCAGGGCGCGCCGCAGATCGGGATCCCGCAGCACCGAGACGGCGGCGGCAGCCAGCGCCGTGTGATCCCCACGAGGCACCAGCACCCCGCTCACCCCGTTGGCCACCAGATCGCGCACGCCCGGCACGTCCGTCGCCACCACGGGCACTCCGACGTACATGGCCTCCATGATGGAGCTGGGCAGACCCTCGAAGTCCGAACCCATGAGGAATAGGTCGCTCTGTGCCAGGAGCTGCGGCACGTTCTCGACCACGCCCGGCAGGCGAACGTGTGCCCCCAGGCCCAGGGCCGCCACCAGATTCTCCAGTGCCGGCCTCTGCGGGCCTTCGCCTGCTACCACCAGTTCGGCCTCCGGGAAATTGCGCACGATCAGGGCCATCGCGCGAATCACGACGTCGTAGCGCTTCTGGGCATACAGGCGCCCGACCGCCACAAGCCTTGGCGCTGAACCCACTGCGCGCTGCTCATCCAGCTCCCGCGCCGGCCAGCCCGTCGTCTCAAAGCCGTCGTAAACCGTCTCGATCAGATGGGGCGGCGTGCCGGTGTGCCTGAGCGACTGCGCGACGCTGTCCGATATCGCGACGATCCTGCCGGTGAGCGGGGCGAGCAGGCGATCCACGATCAGCCGCACAGGCCCCTTCCAGTCTACGACGCACATCTCGTTTGCGATGATGTGCCGGAGGCCAGCCAGCCGCGCCGCCACGCGCCCGTAGGCGTTCGAGGTGAACATCCAGGTGTGGACGACATCGGGACGCAGGCGCACCAGCAGCCGGGTGAGCCGCCAGAGCGCCAGCGGCGAGAGTGCCGTCTTCTTCCCGATCACAACTACGGGGACGCCGCACGCCTCGATCGCCTCCTGATAGGGGCCGCTCCTTGTCAGGACCAGCACATACGGATCAAAGCGAGTCCGGTCCAGGTGCCTGACCAGGAGCGCGAGCTGTTTCTCCGCTCCACCCCGACCCAGGGCGGCTGTAACCATGCAGACTTTCAGCTTGCGGGATCTCAATGTCTCACCGCAGCAGGGGGCCGAAGCCTATCCGACGCGGGGGCTGTTGCTCGAAGCCTGCCCGACCGGTCTCTCAAGCAGAAACTCGTTGCAGCCCGAGGCCCGGGTTCTTCGGCCTTTTTTGAGCGAGAACCCTTTTCGACGCATGTAGTCGGCGACCTCTTCGAAGGAGGCGCACTCGTAGGGCAGTCCTCCCGCCCAATCCACAGCATCGTGGTAGACCGACATGCCCCTTGGGCCCTTGAGCGGATGTTTCAATCGGGCCAGCCTCACCAGGACGCGGGGCATGAGGATCGCCCACACCAACATCGCCTTCACCAGCCTGCCAGACCTGTTATAGAGGCGCTTGTACTGGACCCACAGGGGGGAGGTTCGCGTGCGGTTGTAGATGGCCAGTGCCAGCAGGCCGCCGGGCTTCACTGCCAGCGCCACGTTGTCCATGGCCTCCCACATGGCCCCCGTGTGGTGCAGCACCCCCCAGGCGTAGACGACGTCGAACGTCCCGAGCGCCAGCAGAAAGCCCTCGTCCAGGACGGAGCCTTCGGCTATTTCCCAGTGGGGCACCTCGCACGAGCGCTTCACCTGGCGACATGCCTCGACGCTGCTGGGGTCTGCGTCTATGCTCACCACCCTCAGCGCCTGCAACTGGACCGCCGCGAGGGAGAATACGCCGCTGCCGCATCCGGCGTCCAGGAAACTCTTGCCGGCGAGACTCTCCAGGCCGAGCAGCTCGCACAGGGATCGCTTCGCCGCTTCGTAGCGGTCCGCGCCCAGACTGCGAACGTAGCGGAGCCAGTTCTCACCGAAGGAGAAGCTGATCTGCTCGCCGGGTCTCAGAACCGCCTCCTGTGTGCTACGAGCACGCTGCCCTGAGGCTGTCGCGCACGTAAGCATCGTCCACCCGCACCGGGTTTGCGCGGCTGGAGCCGGTGGGCACGGCGTAGTCCAGAATCCGGCGTTCCCACTCGGCCTCCGGGTAAGGCCCGATCCTTGTGGGCAGGCGCAGCAGCGTCAGCAGCTCCCACACCTTCTCGACCGGGTCGGCCTGCATCACCTCGCGCAGCCGCGCGTACTTCTCGCCGATGGCGGGCGCGTTGCGCCGGAGCACGTGAGGCAGAAGGACGGCGCAGACCACCCCGTGCGGCAGCTTGTAGAAGAGCCCCAGCGGGTGCGCCAGGCCGTGCACTGCGCCCAGCCGGGCGTTCGCAAGCGCCACGCCCGCCATGAAGCTTGCCTCGGCCAGCGCTGCCCGGGCAGCGCCGTCGTCCTGCCGCCCGTACGCTGCAAGAAGGTTCGCCGTTGCCAGGCGCACCGCCTCCAGCGAGAGGGCCTCGGTGAACGCAGTGGCGTCAACCGAGACGTAGGACTCTATGGCCTGGGCCAGCGCGTCCATGCCGCTTGCGGCCGTGACCTCGGGCGGGCACGAGACGGTCAGCTCTGCATCCACGATGCAGGCGGTCGGCAGGAGCGAGTCGCCCCGGATGCTTTTCTTTACCTTTTGATCGGGGTCGGTCAGCACGCTGTTGGGCGTCGCCTCGGCGCCGGTGCCCGCCGTGGTGGGAATCGCGATGTGGGGCAGGGCGCGGTCGGGCAACTGGAGCCCCCGCTGGTACTGGACGGTGGGCGCATCGCCCAGGGCCAGGGCTGCCGCAGCCTTGCCGACATCCAGGGCGCTGCCGCCGCCGGCTTCCACGACCAGGTCGCAGCCGGCCTCGCGCAGCCGCTGGCGCGCGCCGTCCACCGCCTCCACGTCAGGCTCGGCGGGCGCTGCGTCGAAAAGCTCCACGCTTACGCCCGCCTTGCTGAGGAGGCCGGCGAGCCCATCCGTAATGCCTGCTTGCTTGAGGGCGCGCCGCCCGGTTACCAGCAGCGCGCGTCTGCCGAGGCTGGCGGCCTCCTCCCCGAGGTGTTGCACGGTGCCGGGGCCCACCCAGGCGCGGTGCGGAAAACACAGTCTGACGCTCCCGCCCATCCCGTGACCTCCCGTGGAAACGGCAGTTCGACGCGCGGGCAAGCGTCGTCAGCACGACCTCTGCGTGATCTCGATCCCCGCCTCAGTCAGGAGCTGCCTGGCAAGGTCGTCGGGGTACTGCTGCATGGCGACGATCCTGCGGACGGCGCAGTTGATGATCATCTTGGTGCACAGCACGCATGGCACATGTGTCGTGTAGATGGTGGCGCCCTCTATCCTGATGCCGTAGCGGGCGGCCTGCAGTAGCGCATTCTCCTCCGCGTGGAGCCCGCGGCAAAGTTCGTGGCGTTCCCCGCTGGGCACGTTGTAGCTGTCGCGCAGGCAGCCTGTCTGCGAGCAGTGCTTGAGCCCCGAGGGGGCACCGTTGTAGCCCGTGGCCAGAATCCGCTTGTCAAGCACAAGCACCGCTCCCACCTTGCGCCGAAGACATGTGGAACGCTGCGACACGACGGAGGCTATCTGGAGGAAATACTGGTCCCAGCTCGGACGTTCGCCGCCCCTGGCGTCCTGGCTCATGTGTTCTCTCTTGCGAAGTGCTGCCGGCGCGCGCCTCTACTCTATCGCAACGGCTGCGGCGCGGCAAACGTGGCCTCTGCCCCAGCGGGTCGCGCAGCTCCTGGAGCGGCAAGTTCCAGTGCGGCGCTAGCGTCTCGTGCTGCCCACCAGCAGGGTCGTCCTCTCGCTGGCCAGGAGCATGTCGCGGCCGGTGGGCAGGCGCAGGATGAGCTCGCCCGTGGCCCGTAAGCCCAGGACCGTTCCCTCGACCGTCTGCCCGTTGACCTGCGCCCGCACGGTCTCGCCAAGCAGGCAGCTTAGCGTGCGCCATCGGGCCAGGAGGGCCTCCGGGTGGCCGCGCCGGAGCTTCCCGTACCAGAAGTCCAGCCTGTCAAGAAGCCGCACGCATGCCGCGCTGCGGTCCACCGACCGGCCTCCCAGTTCCGCCTTCAGCGATGTGCACGGAACGGGCGTGCCGGCGGGCAGATGGCGGCGGTCCTGGTTGACGTTGATGCCGATCCCCAGGATGTGCACGGGCGCGGCGTCGCCATGTTGATACTGCTCCACCAGCACGCCGCCGAGTTTGCGGATCCTGAGCCCTTGAGCCTTTTCGGCGACCACGATGTCGTTGGGCCACTTGATGCGCACGTCCGGGCCGAAGTGACGCAGGGCCTCGGCGCAGGCAACCGCGCCCGCGAGCGTGATGAGCCATCGCTCGCGCGCCGAGACGCCCAGCCCCAGCACCACGCTCATGAGTACTCCCTGGCGGGCGGGGCAGTGCCACGAGCCGGTCCGGCCACGCCCCAGGCGCTGCCTTTCTGCCAGCACGACGTAGCCGTCGGGGGCGCCGCGGGCGGCGCGGCGGCGGGCCGTGTCCATCGTGGATTCCACCACCTGCAGCACCTCCCCCGTGCGGCCGATCAGGCGCCGCCCGCCTGACCCGAAGATCGCCGTGGCATCAAGTGGCTCCATCGTCCATCCTACAATAGGGGCAGCACGTAGGTGATCGCTACGACGGCGCCCGCCGCGGCGTAGAGCGCCGCCACGGCGTCGTCCAGCACGATCCCCCACCCGCCGCCCAGCCTCTCCGCCTGGCGGACGGGGAACGGTTTCCAGATGTCGAATAGCCGGAACGCGATAAAGGCCGCCAGCGCGAGTGCGCCGGCGCTCGGCGCCGTCGGCCAGAGGCTCACCAGCGCGCAGGCAAGCCACTGGCCCGCCACCTCGTCGAGCACGAACGGGCCGGGGTCGTCATGCCCGAAGTGATCCACCGCCCAGTGCCACAGCCGCACGCTTGCCGCCGTGCATGCCAGGGCGCCAGCCGCGCCCGCGACGACCGCCGCTGGCCGTCCAGCCAGGCGCAAAAGGACGGCGTAAAGGACGGCCGCCGCTGCCGACGCCCAGGTGCCGGGCGCCAGCGGCAGGTAGCCGATTCCGAACGCCGTCACCGCCAGCTTGTGCGCTCTGTCTTTGGCCCTCATCGCCTCCCCGCGCGCTTGAGCGCACGCGCAACGCAATCGTAGCCGGCGCTGCCCACCACCTGGGCCTCGATCATATCGCCTGGCTTCAGTGCGGCGCCACCTTCCAGGAGGATCACCGGGTCAACGTCGGGTGCCTCGCGGGGGCTTCGGCCCACCGCACCGCGCGTGCGCGTCGCTTCCTGTTCGACCAGCACGACGGTGCGCTCGCCGGCCCGCGCCGCAGCCAGCTCGCAGGCAATCTGCCGCTGCGCGCTCATCAGCTCGTGGTATCGCCCCTCCTTGATGCGCCGCGGCACCTGGGCCGACAGGCGCGCGGCCCGCGTGCCCTCCTCGCGTGAGTAGACGAATGCCCCGAGCCTGTCGAAGCGCACCGCCTTCACGAACCCCAGCAGCTCCCCGAAGTCGCGCTCGGTCTCACCCGGGAAGCCGACCAGGAAGGTGGTGCGCAGGGTGAGGCCCGCAATGCGCGCCCGCAGCGTCCCGATCAGCCGCTCGATGTCGGCGCGGCGCACCCGCCTTCCCATCCGCTCCAGGATGCGGTCGCTGGAGTGCTGGAGCGGGATGTCGAGGTAGGGGCATATCTGGTCCTCCGATGCGAGCACCTCGATCAGCTCGGGGTAGTAATGGGCCGGGTGGGTATAGAGCAGGCGCACCCATTTGCGGGGCCTCAAGGCGCACAGGCGCCGCAGCAGCCGGTGCAGCTCCTGGCCCTGGCCCCGCTCAGTGCCGTAGGCCGTGGTGTCCTGCGCGATGATGTTGATCTCGCGCACGCCGCTCTTGAGCAGCGCCCGCGCCTCGTCCACCAGCTCCTCGAGCGGGCGGCTGGCAAGCGGCCCGCGGATGGAAGGGATCGCGCAGTATGCGCAGCGGTTATCGCAGCCCTCGGCGATGCGCAGGTAGCTCCAGGCGCGCGGCGTCAGGCGGTGCGCACGCAGGTCGCACCGGCTGGGGAGCGCCGTGCTCATGCCGAGCGCCCTCAGGGCCGCCCGCGCCGCGCCACGCGGGTCAATCCCTAGCAGGGCGTCCGCTTCAGGCACCTGGCGCCTCAGCTCGTCCCCGTAGCGCTGGGAAAGGCAGCCCGTCACTATGAGCGCCCTCAGGCCGCCGCGTTCCTTGTGCTCTGCAACGCCCAGGATCGCGTCTACAGACTCCTCCTTTGCAGGGTCAATGAACCCGCAGGTGTTCACGATGGCGACGGGGGCAAGGGCGGCGTCCGTAACTACCTCGACGCCCGCCGCCTCCAGCAGGGAAGCGATGTGCTCGGAGTCAACGAGGTTCTTGGCACAGCCGAGCGTGAGGATCGCCACGCGGGGTGCCCGCATGGCGCCCGGGCGACAATGAGAGTGCTTCCTGGGCACGGCTCGACCCCCTCATGCGGCGGCGCGTCACTGTCCGGACGCTGTGGGAGGGGCATCGTACGGCGCCAGGCGGCCGCGGGTCAAGGGAGCCTCGCCCCTTGCGACGGGCGAGGCCGACAAGGGAAAGGCGGCTGCTCAAGTTGCCTTCTGGCGGGACTGTTCCCACTCATCCAGCGTGAGCACGACCTCGCGGGCCTGGCTGCCCTTGTAGGCGCCGACGATGCCTTCTTCCGCCATCATGTCAATGAGGCGTGCCGCGCGCGAGTACCCTATGCTCAGCCTGCGCTGTAGCAGCGAGACGGAGCCGCGCTGGGTCTCCAGGACGATCCGCACGGCCTCGTCGTAGAGGTCGTCGGCCTCGGATGCAGCCCCTGCCCCCGCGCTGTACTCTCGCAGCTCGGACTGGAACTGCGGCTCGCCCTGACTGACGAGGAACTCCACGATCCGCTGCACTTCGGCTGGCGAGACGTAGGTGCCCTGGGCCCGCACCAGGCGGCTGCTGCCGGGGGGCAGCATGAGCATGTCGCCCCGTCCCAGGAGCAGTTCGGCCCCGTTGCGGTCAAGGATCGTGCGCGAGTCCACCTTCGCCGACACGTGGAAGGCCACCCGCGCAGGCAGGTTCGCCTTGATCAGCCCCGTTATCACGTCCACGGAGGGCCGCTGGGTAGCGCAGATAAGGTGGATGCCCACCGCCCGCGCCTTCTGTGACAGCCGGATCACGCTGCTTTCCACCTCCTTGGCCGCCACCAGCATCAGCTCCCCCAGCTCGTCAACGACGATCACGGTGTGCCGCATGTAGAAGGGCACGTCGTCAATCTCGGCGTCCTCTTCGGGGTTGAGGCGGCGCACGATCTCGGCCTCGCCCAGCCTGTTGTAGCTGGAAAGGTCGCGCGCCCCCACCCTGGCCAGCAGGGCGTAGCGCTCGTCCATCTTCTTGCACGCCCACTGTAGCACGCTGGCCGCCTTCTTTATGTCCGTCAGGATGGGACAGATCAGGTGGGGCAGGCGGGGGTAGTCGCTGAACTCCACCCCTTTCGGGTCCACAAGAAGTAGCTGCACCTCCTGCGGCGTGCGAGTCATCAGGATGCTGCAGATGATGCTGTTTACGGCGACCGACTTGCCGGAGCCGGTCGTGCCGGCCAGAAGCAGATGAGGGGCCATGGCCAGGTCAACCACCAGCGGGTTGCCCGCCGTGTCCTTGCCCAGAAACAGCGGGATGGCCATGCCGGCGGCCCTGGACTGCGTGCTCTCAAGCAGCTCTCTTAGCTTTACGATCTCCCGCTGCGTGTTCGGGACCTCGATGCCGATGGTGTTCTTGCCGGGTATCGGGGCGACCGTGCGCACGTTGGGGGCTTTGAGCGCGATGGCCAGTTCCGCCCCGAGGGATTCCACCCGCGAGACCTTCGTGCCGGCCGCCAGGGACATCTCATACATCGTGATCACCGGCCCCCGCTGCACCCGCACCACCTTCGCCTCGATGTTGAAGTCTCGCAGGGTGCGCTCGATCAGCTCACCTTTCTGGCGGATGTCCCTCTCGTCCGCCTCCGGCACCCGATCGTCCACGGGTTCAAGCAGCTCGAGCGGCGGCAGCCGGAACTCGCCCCAGGCGGCAGCCCGCTCGGGGGCGGGGCGGCCGGACGGCCTCGGCGGGCGCTCTCTATCTGCCGCAGGCTCCGCTGCCCGACTGATGACCGGCGGCTCGGTCGAAGGGGCGAGTTGCTCCTGGCCGACGGGCTCCTTTTCCGCTGCGGCGAGCGCAGCCGGCGTCGCAGTGCTTACTGTCTGGACGCGGACTGGTTCGCTGCTGGCAGCGGCTGGCTCCTCCCGCGGCGTGCGCGTCGCCAGCGGTATCGGCGTCACCGTCCCTTCCGGCACCGCTGGCCCCACAGGGGGCCTGCGCGCTCTACGACGCACGGCTGCCCTGGCCGCCCTGGCAAGCTCCACCACATATTGTGGTACCAGGAGCAATGCGCACACAGCGCCCAGGACGACCAGCACGGTGAGGGTGCCAGCCCAACCCACCTGCCCGTAGAGCCACCGCGTCAGCAGCATCCCGATCACCCCGGACGAGGCGCCGCCCAGGGACCAGGAGCCTCCGCCGGCCCCGGAGGCCGACAGGTGCGGCAGCCCCAGGGCAATCGTCAGGGCAAGCAGCCCCACCGCCGCCCCCGTGGCCTTGCCTGCAAGACCCGGCGGCTTTCGCCCCAGCAGGACGTAAGCACCCGCAACGACGATCAATGCCGCCACGGGCAGCGATGTCCAGCCCAGCAGCACCAGGGCGCAGCTCGATACGTACGCACCGGTGGTTCCGCAGATGTTGGCTGTGGTGCTGTTGGGGGGGTAATCCGCAAATGGCCCCTCGTGACGGTCGTGGGACAGGACGCTGGCTGCCAGGTAAAACCCGGCGGCCGTCAGCACGATGCCCAGGATGAGGCCTCTGACTCTTTTAGGTTCCATGGATTCCTGGCGACGCTCTGGCAGATTGCCCTTTCATCATCTTATGCTCTGCCGCGAGCGTGTAGCAAGGATATCACTCAACCCTGTTCTGGCAAAGCAGTTGCAGCCGGCCGCAAAAGGCGCCCCGGGCCCGCCGCCGCACCGTCGCTTGACAGTGCGCCCTGAACAGGATAGGAGTATTGTCTTCGCCGGCAGGCGTTTCGCAGGTCTTCCTTTTCCCTGAACCGAGGTCCAGAATGGCAGAAATCTGCACGAAGGTTCTCCCAGCCCAGACGGTCATGAGCCTGCCCTTTACCGGGGCATACGAGCAGACAGGCGAGAGGCTGGACGAGC
>CAYYNS010000014.1:6750-13126 GCA_964473085.1 uncultured candidatus Brocadiaceae bacterium | reverse complement strand
CGGCAGACGTTCTGGATCGAGCCGAACGGCGACCTGGTGCTCCACAAGTGGCCGCTGACGGTGCTGCCGGGCAAGGACACGGCCCGCTTCAAGAACGATGGCAATGGGCGTTGGTTCTTCGGGCTGGAGGGCTGGTGCATCTGCGGGCGGTTCAACGACCCCGCCCCCGTGCTGGCGTACAACATCCTGCGCAAGAGCGGCGACCTTCTACTGGAGCAGAAGGTTTTCGCAACGCCGCTGATGAGGTCCGTCCTAGACGGTGAACTTGCGCCGGACGACACAATTGTGGCGATGGTGCGTTTCCGTTTTCGCAACGCCGGGGACCGGCCTGCAAACGCCGAACTGCTTGTGCATTACTGTGACAATTCGGTGCGTTCCAGGAACAGGCTGACGCCCGGCGGTGCGCAGGATGATCGGCTGGTGCCGCACGGTGAGCGCGAGAAGGTGACTGCTGCCGACGGCAGGATCGTGGGTGAGAGGTCGGGCGAGAAGGTGCTGCGCTGCCTCTACCAGACCACGATGCAGGCAGCCCAGAAGGGCAGGGGCGTGGTACTGTCACAGTTTCTGGATCCGGGGCAGATCTGTGAGGTCGTGCTGAAAGTCCCCTACGTAGCGCTCGAATCCGGCGAAGAGCTGGCGGCGCTGGACGGGCTTCAGTTCGAGCGCTGCTATCGGGACGTGGAGGCGTTCTGGCGCGCGGAGGGCCGCAAGGGGGCGCAGATCAAGACTCCGGAGCCGAACCCGAATGCCGCCTATGCGCAGCATCCGGCCGTCGTGATGATCACTGACCCGGCGATGCCGCAGGACCCACATTTGATCGAAACCTCGGTCGGCATGGCCACCTACGGCAACTATTGCAACGAGTCCTGCATGATCATCCAGGAGCTTGACCAGCGGGGGCTTCACGAAGAGGCGCGGCGGCGACTGGACGTGTGGGTCAACTACCAGGGCACGGCGAGGTTGCTGGGGAACTTCACGGACTACGACGGGCTCTACTATGGGGCCGGCGGGTTTGAGTCGGGCGCCAGCTACAGCCAGCATCACGGGTGGGTATTGTGGTGCCTGGCGGAGCACTACTTCGTGTCGGGAGACGAGGCGTGGCTCAGGAGCGTGGCTGACTCGGTCCTGGCCGGGCTGCGATGGGTATTCCGCCAGCGCCGCATTACGATGAAGGAGCTGCCTCATTCCAGGGGCTGGGAGTACGGGTTCCTGCCTGCCGCTGCCCTTGAGGATGTCGCTGACTACTTTTACTGGCTCTCGACGAACGCGCTGACATGGCGGGGGGTGGACGCCGCCGCGCGCGCCCTGGAGGCTATCGGCCACCCTGAGGCGGCCCACATGCGCAGGGAAGCCGACGCGTACCGCCGGGACCTCATCAGGGGCTTCGAGACCATGCGTCAGCACGCCCCCCTCGTGCGGCTTGGCGACGGCCGCTGGGTGCCGCACTATCCATCTCGGCTCTACCGGCGCGGGCGCGACTGCGGCTGGATCCGCGAGGTGCTCGAAGGCTCCGTCTGCCTGCCCATCTCGGGGCTCTACGATCCCGACAGCAAGCAGGCGCAGTGGATCCTCGATGACTACCAGGACAACCGCTACATGTGCCCGCCTTACGGCTACTACATCCGTGATCCTGAGCTGGAATGGTATGACCGAGGGGGATTCTCTTTTCAGCCGAACCTGCTTGCCGGACTGATGCCCTACCTCGACAGGGATGAGCCGGAGCTCTATATCTGGATGTTCTTCAACGCATGGTGCGCCTGCTACCGGGAGGAGATAAACGCGATGGTCGAGCACCCGCTACCGGTGCTCGGCTACTCCAACTCCGTCCACTTCAAGACCAGCGACCAGTCGAACGCCATGAAGTGGCTGGCATACATGTATGTTTACACGCTGGGGGACGTCCTGCACATCGGGCGTGCTCTGCCGCGCCAGTGGTTCGCGGACGGGCAGGAGATCGGCGCAGAGGGGTTGGCGACTCGCTTCGGGCGCGTCAGCGTCGCTTATCGTTCCGAGGAGGCTTCGGGCCGCATTTCGGCAGAGCTGCTGCTCGACCTGCGCGCGCAACCGCGCAGGACGCTGGTGCGGTTCAGGCACCCGACCCGCAAGCGCATACGGTCTGTCAAGGTCAATGGGCGGCGGCACGACTGCTTCGATCCAGGTCGCGGGGACGTGGATGTCAGCGGCTTGAGCGGGAAGATCGCAGTAGTCGCAACCTATTGAGGCAGGTCAAGGGTTGCCCGTCTGCACGAGGCGGCAACCCGCCGTACGGCGGGCTTGTGCACTGCCCGAAACCCTTTTACGGTTTCCGATCTGCGTTTTCCTGGGCTGGTCCGCGCCCCTGCACGGCCCCCGGGCTGCCCGCGCTTAGAATGGCGCGCCCTATGAAGAACAGTGCCGCCATGTTTACGACCCACATCATCAAGGAGATGGCCGACTCGCAGGTACTGAGGCCAGGCCCCACAACGCCAGAGACGAATCTGCCGATCCCGGCCCGCAGCCCCGCCAGAGACTCGACGCTAAGCCTCACTGCATAGAATAGGACCACGAGGTAGACGAACAGCTCGGCCAGACTTGCCAGGGACTCATTGAAATAATGCGTCAGGAACCTCTTGAGCGGGGCGTGGATGACCGCCCAGATCAGCGCAACGACCACAAGGGGAACCACGGCCCCAAGGATGCAAATGACCGTCTGCATTTTTCGACCTCCTCACGGGTCAGATCATTCGAGTTCCTCCACCTGCTTTTGGAGTCTGTGGATTTGCGCGACTATCGCGCTCGCTTCATCGCGCTGCTTTTTGTAGTCCTTGTGGGACAGATAGGCGTCTGCCTGCTCGTACAGGCCTTTTCCCATTCGAAGGAAGACCCTGTTGCGCTTCTTTTCCAAAGACGTGATCTTCAGGTAGAGCTGTGTCTTTTTGGCCGTCCTGGCTGCCTCGTCGGCGCCCTTCTGGAGGGCCGATTTGACCGCTTTCCAGCCGCCCCGTGCCTTCCTGGCCATTGCTTCGGGGACTCTCTTGCGCGCCTGGGCAAGGACGTCGGAAAACCCGTCAACCGCGCGCAGGGCCCTCCAATCCGCGAAACCCGCCTGCCAGCAGAGGGTCTCTGGCCCCAACGTGCCTTCCTGAATCATCTGTTCCACGCGTTGCTTGCTCAGGGGGCCCGTTCGGCTGTCCCCGTTCAACGACACGTACCAGTCGTCAGGTCTGGCGCTTTCAGGCTGGGCACAAGCGGGCTTCTCGCCCGTTATCTCTTCGCGCATGATTGGCCTCCTGCGGTTCGTCATACCGGTTCGCAGGCGATTCTAACTCCGAGACCGGCGCCATTCAACAAGTATGCAAGTATTGTATATATTGCATTGCCCGAGCATTCTTGTCTCTTGCCTCTCCCGGTGCGGGCGGCAGGCGGGGCGGCTGAAAGGGAGCCCGTCTGTGAAGGTCAAAAACAGGGAGGCTGTGCTCGCAAATACGTCCGGTTGGTTCTTGCAGTTGCGCGTGGAGCTACGGCGACCTTACTCAGCGTTTGCTCCCCGAGGGAGCTGCGTCCCCTCTCGTGAATCCGTGACAGAGCTGTCCTGGTCGCCTCAGGCGCAGGTCTGGCTGCCGATGGGGCGTGCAAGGCAACGGGCCGTCCCAGCACTGGAACTCGGTGGGGCTCTGCGGCACGTACACGACAAGCCCGTGGTCTGTTACAAAAGTGCCCAGTTCTGCACTGGGCGGAGGATGGAAGCCATGATCTGGGCCGGGGCCTATTGGCTTAGCGTGCCGAAGTCGGTTCACTGACAAGACGCCGGTCAGCCCCAATGCAATCCAGAGGGCGAGCACCGGCCAGGACTTGCTGAGCGCCTTGGTGACGAGGGAGAGGACCCCGGCGGCCAGGATCCAGAACGCGCCCACGGCAAACCGCGGATCCGGGGCTGTGAAGAACCAAAATACCAGTGACAGCCCTGAAGGGGCTATGAACAGCCACCGGAGGCGTCTCTCGCCTTCCCGAGGACCCTTGGGGAGCAAATTGGCCTGTAGAAACAGTCCCACCGCTGCAAGGAAGATCGGATAGACCACGTCGAAGCGCCGGTGCCAGATTACTGTCAGGCACCACGGGCGAAGCCAGCGCCAGTTCCCCAGCGCCTCCAGATAGTGCGGACCCGGCGCGCGCGCCCAGCCCATGATCCCGTTAGCCATCGCAACGACGGCCGGTCGCGGGATACGCCACTCGACGTCGAATGAACCTACGGCCAATGGGTAGGCGACGTAGCCGGTCATGATCACACCCCGGACCATCCAGGTGACCAACGGAACGGCTACCGCCAGACCCACGAGTGCCAGCGTTCCTACTGCCGGGGCCTTGCCCCCTTGCTGCGTCCTTAAGCGCCAGCCCAGGAGGCCGACTATCAACGAAACGATGCCCAACACAATGAAGCTCACCCTTACCGTAATGCCAACGGCAGCGAGGGTGGCCAGGAAGAACAAGGCGTAGCGTTGCGCGCGAGGATCGTGACCGCCCTCAGTCAGCAGGAGCAAGAGCTGACCAGACAGCACAAACCCCAACAGCGACACAACCAGATCAGGGCTGAGGCTCGACAGGTCAATCCCCACAGCCAATCCCAGGGCGGGCGGCAGAAGCAGGACGTTGAACAGGTGATACGTGCTCGGTGCATGGCGATCTTCGAGAAGCTTGAAGACACTGGCCATGGCCTGGGACAGGAACACCAGCAGCAAAACCCCATTGGCGATGTGACACGGGCGGGAAAGCCAGAAACCTACCTCCAGCATCGCCACATAGAGGAAATACGAGCAGTTGACTCCCAGGTTTGCGTGCAGGTTCCCTAAGCCCAGTACGATAGGAAAGCTTCGCGCCCACCTTGCGGCAGTGAGGTGGTAGAGCCCGGTATCGTAGATCATAGGTGGCGCGATGGCCAGAACAGCCAGCAAAAGGGCAGTTGCCCCAACTACAGCGCAGAAGGCGGTCTTGAAGGGGAACGGCCCTCTCCACAGGCTCCACGCATCCCGCCCGCTCCAGGCCAGGCCGCCGCCCCCAACCGCCGCCAGCAGCGCCAGCGCCCGCCAGTCCACGGGAAGGAATAGGTGCCACAGTTGCAGGATGACCAGCCAGCCCGCCCATCCCATCCAGAACGACATGAACACGCTGCGGCCACTGTCAAGTCGCAAGCGGAACAGACGGCGAACCAGGGAGCCGACTCCCACGAACAGCAGGCACAGGGTGACCCACATGGAGAGCACGTACACGGTCGGCCTGACGAGCCCGAGCGGCAGTAAGAGTTTGTGCAAGATCTCGTGCACGCGGACACTCCACGCAGGTCAAACGCCACCCAGCGCAGACTGCCGCCTTTGCCGGGCGCAGAGACAGTATATGGGCCTCCCAGTGGGGCATCAATAGTGTGCCCTGACCGCCGGGACTCGCCCGCAGCCTATCCTGCTCGTCCTCGGAGAGGCGGGCCACCACCGAAGCTTGTTTGACACCGTCCACGGGTCAAGTAGAATCCCTTTTGCCCCTGATGTCGCCGCTGAAACCGTCGGCACGAATAGCAGTCTGGCGGGGGGACGCAGAGGTTTTCCTTCACTGTTGGAGATCGGCGAGGAAGCGCCCTTATGCCTCCCGAGTTTCGTCTCCTGTCCATTCTGGTTCCGGTGTATAACGAGCGATTCCTGGTCCGGGAGGCTCTGCGGCGTGCTCTGGAGGCTCCCCTGCCTGGCTCCTTGCAGCGCGAACTGATCGTGGTGGATGACGGTTCAACAGACGGGACTTCTGAGCGCCTGGTCCAGTTCGCCGCCCAGCATCCCGAAGTCCGACTCATCCGCCAGCCTGTCAACCAGGGCAAAGGCGCGGCGATTCAGCGTGGCGTCCAGGAGGCCCGCGGTGACATCGTTCTCATCCAGGACGCGGACCTGGAGTATGACCCGCGCGACTATCCTAGCCTCCTGGCCCCCATCTTGGAGGGCCGGGCGGACGTGGTGTACGGATCGCGATTCCTTTCCAGCGGGCCCCGGCGCGTTCTGTACTTCCGCCATGCGCTGGCCAACCGCTTCCTGACGTTTGTGTCCAACCTCTGCACCAACCTGAACATTACTGACATGGAGACGGGCTACAAGGTCTTCCGCGCCGCTGTCATCAAGTCCCTTCCCCTGCGATGCAAGCGGTTCGGGTTTGAACCGGAGGTCACGGCCAAGGCCGCCAAGCGTGGATTCAGGGTCTACGAGGTGCCCATCTCCTACCACGGCCGCACGTACGAAGAGGGGAAGAAGATCGGCTGGAGGGACGCCCTCCAGGCCCTGTGGGTCATTCTGAAGTACAGGCTGATTGACGACCTCTACATCGAACGCGCGGACAGCCAGGTGCTCCATGCGCTGTCCGGCAGTCA
>CAYYNS010000014.1:0-6650 GCA_964473085.1 uncultured candidatus Brocadiaceae bacterium | reverse complement strand
ACCTCTACATCGAACGCGCGGACAGCCAGGTGCTCCATGCGCTGTCCGGCAGTCATCATCTCAACCGGTGGATCGTGCGACAGATACGGCCCAGCGTGGGTGCGCGCGTCCTGGAGGTTGGCGCAGGTCTGGGCTCAATGACCGCGGTATGCGCCCCACGCGATCTTTACGTGCTGACCGACGTCAGCGAGGCTTACCTGGGCGGGCTGCGAAACCGCTGGGCAGAGCAGCCCTGGTGCCAGGTCAGGGAGCTGGACATCACGAACCCGCAGGATTTCGAGGCCCTTCCGCACGACTTCGACACGGTGCTTTGCCTGAGCGTGCTGGAGCACGTCCAGGACCGCGCGGGCGCGCTGCGCAACATGGCTTCCGTCCTGGCACCCGGCGGACTGTTGCTCCTGATCGTGCCAGCCGGACAGTGGTTGTACTGCTCGCTCGATCGGGCGGTGGGACATTACGTGCGCTACAACCGCAAGACCATTGAGCGGCAGGCCAGCGAAGCAGGGCTTGTCGTAGAGAGCATGACCACCTTCAATCGCATCGGCGTCTTGGGCTGGTTCTGGAACGGTCGGATCCTGCGCCGAAGACATTTCTCCCGCACGCAGCTCAAGCTGTTCGACATGTTCGTGTGGCTGTGGCGGATCATAGATCCCTTCTTGCCCTGGCCCGGCCTGTCCCTGGTGGCACGGCTGCGTAAACCCTGACGGCCAGGCCGCCTTGCAAAGGCGCGAAGGGTTCCGTTCATGGGCCCCGCCCCTTGCTGCGCGCGAGCTACTCAACCAACAGTCTCGCTACGGCCTCCCTGCCTTCCACGCCGAAGTCGTTGACGGACTTGGCCCTGAGCGTGTTCTCGCCGGCGTGCAGCTTCCACGCGAAACTGCCCGGCCGATCCTGCCACTCGCCGCCGTCCACCGATACAAGGTAGTTGGCGAAGTTGGGGGTCACCGTGTCGAGTGCAACCTCCAGGGTATCGGGGGCATCGGTCTGCTGGAGGCAGATCGCCGTCTCGTTGAGCGTCCAGTAGAAGTCCGCCGGTTGGCAGCTCGTGTGGCCGTATTCTGGCGACTCCGTCGGCGCGGCCTGGTCTTCCCACCAGAGGTAGAAGTCGGCGTAGTATTCGGCCTGCCCCTGCTCAAGTTCGCCCGGGAAGGGGCTGACCAGGTGATCGTTGCGGAAGGGGATAGCGAAGCGGCGGAAGTTCGCCAGGTTGCACTGCTGCTTGTCCTTGAGCTGTTCACAGTTGGTGCGGCCCCGCGGTGGGGTGTACACGACCTCGATTTCCTTCTCCCTGCCGGCGCGCCACAGCCTGCGGATCTCAAGTGCGTTCAGCGGAACGCCGTCCTTCTCGAAGTGACAGTTCGTCGTGGGGTCGGCTGAGTTGCCCGTGTCCATCAGTATCCACTTGCCGAACTGGTTGCTCCAGACCTCGGCGACGCAGTGGTGGTCCAGGATGACCTGGCGGGCCGTGTGGCCGAGTGCGATTGCGCACTGCGTGAAGATCGTTGAGTAGTGCGTGCACATGCACAGCGCAATCGGCTTCTTGTTGGTCTCCAGGAGAATCAGGGCGTCCCACGGCGGCACCCAGGAGGCGCTGCCCATGTCCCAGCCTTTGGGCGCGCTGAAACGGGCCCACTCCCTAAGCAGCACGAACTTCTCCAACTCCGTCTTGCCGCTCGCAACTACCTCGTCGAGCCTGTACTGGTTGCGCAGGAGCCCGGCGCGGCCCCCCGGCGGCTGGTAGGCGAACGGTTGCGACCTGCGCTGCCAGTCAGGTGGCGTCAGATCAAGTATTTTGATGGCCGGCCTTTGTTGGGCGGCCGCAGCTTCGTGCGCGTCCACGACTGCGTGCAGTGTGACCTGCTTCAGCTCCGGCGAGCGTGTGGCATCCTGCGACTTGAGGGTTGCCCGCCACTGCACGAACCGCTTCCACTCTGCCGGCGCTTGTGCGGACCAGCCAGACCACGACGCCCCGGGGCTCGGTGTCGGCCCCGTCCGCAGCTCCAGGACCATCGCGCCTGCCTCTGTTGTCCTCGTAACTGCCAAGACGCTCCCCGTACGGGCCGTGATCCTGGGCCGTATCCCCGGCCCCTCGCCTGCCAGGTCCACCACTTCGCTGGTGATTGTGCCTTGCTTCGGATACTGTGCGAGCCTCAGCCGCACGAGGTACTCCCCGTTTTCGATGCCGTTCGCCCCCAGGTGGTCGAAGTCCCAGCTTTTGCCCCCGTCAGATGACCTGGCCGAGCGATCGGGATACAACGAGTTCTCAATCACCAGAGACCCCGGGCCGCCGAAGACGAATTCGTTGGTCCCTTCACGCAGCAGGTCCGGCGGCACCCGCCACACAGACCATCCGGTGGACGGCAGGGGCTCACCCTTCGGCAAGGCAGTGCCGTTACACAGGACCGTTGAGGCGCCGCCATAAACGAAAAGTCGTGCCTCGTCGCATCTGGGATCGTCAATGACGAACAGCTTCTTCGCCCGCACGTTTTCGCTCAGGCTCTCTCTGTTGTTATAGTGCGTGGCCCCGAGTTCATCCTGTAAGAGCACGGTCTTGCAGAGCGTGACGGTTCCCTGTTGCGTCAGCTCCACGTTGCCCTCCCAGGTGCAGCGCTCGAAGCGCTCGCGGGAATCCCATACCACGTCTCGCGTCAGCCCCCCTGCGTGCGCCGCACGGAGCGCGCAGAGGCACAGGGGCACTAACACAATGCCGATCCCTACCAGTCGCTCGATCATTCCTTGCTCCCCTCTTCGTAGGAAAATCCGCGGGGCATCGGGCAATGCCCGGGGGAAAAATGCCTCTGCCGCCTTGCCGCGGGGGCCGTTGTGACGGGTCATTGTCCGGTCGGTGCACCCGAGGTGTCAAGGGCGCGCCGGGCGGCCGCCTGGCGGGTGCCTTCACTTGTGCGGTGGGCTAGCTTGCGGTAAGATTTCGCGCCTGATGCCCTTGTAGCCTGCCGGGTGCATCGGGTCTCGATTCACGTCGAACTCAATGCTGGGGGAGTGCTGCATGGACTACGAGCGGTTTGTGGAAGAACAAGTGGCGCAAATCCGCCATGCCGTCGGCGATGCCACCGCCATCAACGCCTTGAGCGGTGGGGTGGATAGCTCCGTCGTTACGGTGCTGGGACACCGCGCCCTGGGCGACAGACTGAAAACCTATTTCATTGACGATGCTCTGATGCGCCAGGCAGAGCCGGAGCGTGTCGTCAAGACGTTCGGGAAGATGGGTATCCACGTGGAGGTGGTAGATGCGAAGAGGGAGTTCCTGCGCGCCCTCAGGGGCCTGACGGACCCCGAGCAGAAGCGGCAAGCTGTGACGGAGACGTTCTACCGGAAGGTCTTCGGGCGGCTTGTGCGGCAGACAGGCGCGCGGTTTCTGCTGCACGGCACCATCTTGACGGATATCGAGGAGACCGTTGCAGGGATCAAGCGCCAGCACAATATCCTTTCGCAGATAGGCATAGACCCGCAGGACGAGTACGGTTACGCCGTTCTGGAGCCCCTCGGGTCCCTGCGCAAGGATGGGGTGCGGGCGGTGGCAAAAGTGCTCGGTCTGCCGCCGGAAATCTCTGAGAGGATGCCTTTCCCTGGGCCAGGACTAGCGGCCAGGATCGTGGGCGAAGTCACGGAAGCCAGGCTCAGGACTGTCCGGGCCGCCACAGAGATCGTCGAACAGGAGCTTGCTGACAGCGGGGCCTTCCAGTGTATGGCAGTCCTGCTCAGTGACTACGCCACCGGCGTCAGGAACGACAAGAGGGAGTTCGGACAGATTGTCGTTGTGCGTTGCGTGGACAGCCTGGACGCCCGCGTTGCGACGGTGACCCGGCTGCCGTGGGAGAAGCTGGAACGAGTCTGCGCGCGCATCACGCAGATCGAGGGCGTCAATCGCTGCCTGTACGACCTTACCCCCAAGCCTCCGGCGACGATCGAATACGTCTGAACGCCTCCGAGGGCTTAGGCACTGCGGCCGGGAGGGCTCGGCATGAGCGAAAAGAAGGGCACAGCGGCGGACGGTTACATCCTGCTGGCTGATGGGTTGCGTCTGGAGGGGGTTTTGCGGGGATCCCGCGCGAGTGCGGTCGGGTGGCTCACGGCCAACACGAGCGTCGTCGGGTTCCAGGAGATGATCACCGATCCGGCTTACAAGGATCGCATCCTGGCCTTTACCTATCCGGAGGTTGGGAGCGTTGGCGTGGCCCGTGCCTTCGGGGAGTCCGGGCGCGTTCAGGTGGCAGGGCTTGTTGTGAGGGTGCTGAGCGATTACCGCAGCCACTATCTGGCGGAGGAAGATTTTGAGGATCTGCTGACCAGGGAAGGCGTTCCATGTCTGACGGAGGTTGACACGCGCGCCTTGGCCTTGCGGCTGCGGGAGGCCGGAGAGATGGCGGCGGCGATCGCCCCAGCCGACGCCGACCCGGCGGACGTCAAGGGCAGGCTCGCCTCGGCCCAGTGTCCCGTCTTTCGACCTTCTGAGGCCCCGCCCATCGCGGCCGGTGGCTCAGGGCCAAGGGTGGCCGTCATCAACCTTGGGTTGCGCCGTTCCATGCTGGAGCAACTCAATGCCTGCTGCGACCCCACGCTCTTTCCGTACGACGCCGACGCCGCGGTCGTGATGGCATGCCGGCCGTCAGGCGTTGTGGTTTCTGACGGCCCCGGCGGAGTGCTGCCGCCGGAGGCGACGGTGAGGGCAATCAGGCCGTTGCTTGACAAGGTGCCGGTTCTGGGCTGTGGGCTTGGTCAGGTTGCCCTGGGGGTGGCGCTGGGCTGTAAGCCTGCGTTCATGAAGCGTGGGCACCACGGTGCGAACTACCCGGTGCGAAACGTTGTGGACGGCGCGCTTGAGGTCACGCAGCAGCGACATACGGTCTTGCTGGACCGCCAGAGCGTCGAGAACAATACCAATGTCGAGCTGCTCTGGGAGAACCTGAACGACGGCACAGTGGAGGGCATCCGCGGAGCGGGTGGATCGGCGGTGGGCTTGCAGCCGGTCCTCGCTGCGCCATTCCCCGGGGCAGTGAATGCACACGTGCGGAGGTTCGTCGAGGCTCTGACCTGAGCCAGGCTCTGTATAGGGCCGCTGGGCGGGCGGCTTAGGACTAAATCAGGCAAGGTCTATCTATGCCCAAGCGAACAGACTTGCGCAAGATACTGATGATCGGCAGCGGCCCGGTCATAATCGGCCAGGCCTGCGAATTCGACTACAGCGGCAGTCAGGCCTGCAAGGCGTTGCTGGAAGAAGGCTATGAGGTCGTCCTCATCAACAGCAACCCTGCCACCATCATGACCGACCCCGTGATGGCTCACCGCACCTATATCGAGCCCATCACGTCGCAGGTCATCGAGAAGATCATAGCCAGGGAGCGGCCCGATGCAGTGCTTCCTACCCTGGGGGGGCAGACGGGGCTGAACGTCGCGGTGTTCCTGGCGCGGGCAGGCGTGTATGAGCGTTACGGCGTCGAGGTTCTGGGGTGCGACCCCGAGGGGATAAGCACCGCTGAGGACCGCGAGGAGTTCAAGGAGGCGATGCTGGAGATTGGGCTCAAGGTGCCGGCCAGCGGCATTGCCCGCAGCGTGGAGCAGGGCATGGAGGTGATCCGCCGGATTGGGCTGCCCGTGATCATCCGCCCGGCCTTCACGCTCGGCGGCACAGGGGGCAGCACCGCCTATAACATGGAAGAGGCGCCGGACCTGCTCGCCATGGGCCTCAACACCAGCCCCGTCGGCGAGGTCCTGGTCGAGCAGAGCGTGATCGGCTGGAAGGAGATCGAGTATGAGGTCATGCGTGATTGCCAGGACAACGTCATCATCGTGACCAGCATGGAGAATGTGGACCCGATGGGCGTCCACACGGGGGACAGCGCGGTCGTCGCGCCCGCTCAGACCCTCACGGCCGACGAGTACGCGCAGTACGTGGACTACTGCAAGGCGGTGATCCGCCGGGTCGGCGTCAAGGGCGGCGGAGTGAACATCCAGTTCGCTGGGGATCCTGAGAGCAACGAGATTGTCATCATCGAGGTGAATCCGCGCCTGTCGCGCTCGTCGGCCCTGGCAAGCAAGGCCACCGGCTTTCCGATCGCTCGCGTCGCCACCAAGCTGGCAGTTGGCTACACGCTCGACGAGGTCCTCAATAGCGTCACAGGCAAGACCTACACCTTGCAGGAGCCCACGGTTGACTACTGCGTGTTCAAGACCGCGCGGTTCACCTTTGAGAAGTTCCCGCAGGCCCAGCGGGTGATCAACACGAGCATGAAGAGCGTGGGCGAATCCATGTCCATTGGCCGGACCTTCAAGGAGGCCTTTCAGAAGGGACTCAGGTCGCTGGAGATCGGGCGTTACGGGTTCGGCGCCGATGGGAAGGACTTGAAGAAGCTGCCAGAGGAGCACCGGGTCATCGAGAAGCTCGCCACTCCGAACGACGAGCGCTACTTCTATGTCCGTTATGCGTTCCAGCTCGGCTTCGACGTCGAGCGCGTGTATGAGCTGACGAAGATTGACCGGTGGTTCCTGTCCAACTTCAAGCAGCTCGTTGACTTCGAGAATGAGCTCAGGGCGGTCGGTGACATCTCCGCTTTGGACTGCAGGCTGATGCGTAAGGCCAAGAGCTGGGGCTACAGCGACCGGCAGATCGGCTGGCTGCTGGGATGTGACGA
>CAYYNS010000013.1:6410-13237 GCA_964473085.1 uncultured candidatus Brocadiaceae bacterium | reverse complement strand
CGTCCAGCCCGTCCATTACGAGCATCTGACGGTAATCGGAGAATGCGCGCGCCTGGGGGTGCTCCTTCTGGAAGGCCTTCAGGGCCGCCTCCGACACGTCCGCCCCAGCGACCAGCTCAACGTCCTGCATCTTCGCGAGTATGGCAGCCTGGTAGCGACCGATGCCGCCAGTGCCGATAAAGCCGACCCGAACCTTCTGAGCCACCGCTGGCATGCTCCTTGCTGTGACTCTAGGATTGGTTCGCCGCTCACTTCGGGGCGGCCCGCCGTACGGCGGGCGAAAGGATCCTTCAGGCGGGCCTGCTTCTTCGCCTGCGCAGTTCCTGCTGAATGTCTTCGCGCTGCTGGTCCTGCTGCTTCTTGCGTCTCTTATCAGCCTGCGGCTTGCTGCGGGCCAGCCCCAGCTCGACCTTTGCCCAGCCGCGCCTGAAGTACACCCTCAGGGGGACCAGGGTATAGCCGCGCTGCGTGCACTGGGATATGATCCGATCCGCCTCACGTCGGTGCAGCAGCAGTTTGCGGCGGCGCCCCGGTTCCGGCACGTCCACGGTGGCCTGCTCATAGGGCGCGATGTGCATGTCGAGCAGGTAAAGCTCGTCGCGAAAGGGCCTGGCGAAGCTCTCCTCGATGCTGCACTTGCCCTGCCGAAGGCTCTTTACCTCCGCACCCCTCAACTCCAAGCCCGCCTCGTAGACATCCCCGATTGCGTACCGGTAGCGCGCCTTGCGGTTCGTCGCGACGATCTTGATGCCTTCCTCGGGCTTCGTCATGTTCTACTCACGGGCCAGCAGGGCTGGGCGGCCTCTTCAGGGCCACAGAGTAAGTCAAATTCCCCCTGCCGGGCAAGCGCCGGCCGCGGGCGCCTACAGCAGCCAGAGCGCTATGCGGAATGCGAGCGCGGCAAGCACCAGGGCCAACAGCAACTGCTTCAGCCGCAGTTCAGAGCAGGCCTCCCAGAACGGGCATACCCTCCCGCAAAGCAGCCAGCCCAGCCCGGACAGGTAGACGAGGGCGCTGCCGAACGCGACCGAACAGAAGTAGAAAAAGGCGAAGATGGCAGCGAATCCCATCCCGGGGCTGATGCCGGCGAATATCCCGAAGGCTGCCCGCAGGCCCACAATGCCCACGAGCGCCGCGGCCAGCGACGCTGCGGTGACCTTTGGGGACAGGATGCCGGGCACCAGGTCAACCAGCCAGTTGAGCGCGCGTCGGGATGGGCGCTTGCGTTCCAGGGCCTCCGGGCTTTCCTCGTGCCGGATGGGCGGCAGCTCGGCCCCGCATTTCAGGCAGAAGCGGCTCTCCGGCAGGCGGCCCGTGCCACACTGGGGGCATTGAAGCTGGCCGCCGAGCTCTGCCCACCTCTTCAGCGCCCACTTCAGCCTGCCCGGCTCCGGTGTCCGGTCAGGCTTCTTCTCCTCCACACGCTTCAACCCTCCACCCTGCGCCCGCTCTTTTCGGCAGGCCGCGCCGCCAGCTTCCTGCGCGCTATCGAGACATACCGCGGATCCACCTCAAACCCCACGAAGTCGCAGCCCAGTGAGCGTGCCGCCAGGGCAGTAGAACCGCTCCCCATGAAGGGGTCGAGCACCACCAGCCGCCCCTTGCCCAAGCCATGAAGGCGGATGCACATCTCCGCCAGGCGCGGGGGGAATGCCGCCGGATGCTCCTTCGCCGACGTGACCGTGTCGTAAGGGATGAACCAGATGTTGCCGCGGTCGCGACAGTCCTGCCGGGCGTGTTTCCAGCGCCCAATGTTGCTCTTGTCCTCGTACGGAACCCCTATGGCGAGCTTGTCCAGCCCCACCGCCCCCGACTTCGTGAAGTGGAAGACGTACTCGTGCGCGTTGTTGAGATACCGCGGGCTGTTGACCGGCTTGTAGTGGCCGACGTTGATCCCCTCTTCCGGCACGGCTATGGACTTGACCCAGTGGATGGTGTTCTGGAGACGCAAGTGCCGGGCAATGCGTTCGGCCACCGCAAAGGAGCGCAGCCCGTCAGAGGGCTTGTCGCCGATGTTGAAGAACATCGAGCCGTCCCCTTTGAGGACGCGCGCGCACTCCCCGCCCAGCTCCTCCATCCAGTCGAGGTACTCCGCAAGCGGCATGTCGTCGCGGTGAACGCCGTAGCGCACCCCGATGTTGTAAGGCGGGGAGGTGACGATCACGTCCACGCATCCGTCAGGCAGCCGACGCCGCATGCCCTCGATGCAGTCTTCCTGAAAGATGATGTTGATCGCGTTCATTCCCCGCTCCTCCCTGCCGGCCACCCCGTAGCATACGTGCCAGAGGCGCGGGTTTCAATGTCGCCGTGGCGGCGGCCATTTTGGCCTGCCGCCTCCCCGCCGTACGGCGGACGCGCGCCTGGCGCAAAAACCTTGACGCCTCCGCAAGATAGGCATAATATATATGGCCGACGGAGTGAATCCGACCATACGACGATGGGGAAACCGCGTATGAACAGACTTCTCGCGCCAGGCGCAGTTCTGGCGGGCGCGTTGTGCATTCTGTGCTCGCGGGCAGCAGGGCAAAACACAGGACACCAGGAGTGGAGGGAGGTGACGGTACGGGGGCAGGTCTACCATGCCATGCCCAACGAGGTGGCGCGCGGGCTCGGCATCCCGCGGGAAGACATCCCCGACCAGGAAAACGCCGCCTGGCTGTACCTACAGGCCGTCAACGCCCTACCGGTGGAGCCCGAGGGCCGCGCTTTTGAGCAACAGTACTCGGCCGCCCTCAAAGATCCGTGGGGCCCGGCCCAGGACGAGGAGTTTTACGCATGGTTCCAGAAGACCGAAGAGGCGAGGGAACTCTTCAGGAAGGCCGCCGCGATGCCCAGGTGCCAGTTCCCGGTCCTGACCGCAAAGGCCGGCCAGACATTCCTTGCCGCCCTCATGATGCCCCAGCTTTCCGCCATGAGGCAGCTTGCGCGGCTCATGGCCATCGAGGGACGCCTTCTGGAGCAGCAAGGCAAGGTGAGGGAGGCACTTGAGCTGTACCTGGCCGCCTTTCGGATGGGAGGCCACCTGGGCAGAGAGCCGATCCTCATCACGGGGCTGGTGGGAATCGCGTGCCAAGGCATCGGCTGCAAGGCCATCCGCGACTGCCTGGCGCGGCACGACATGCAGAAAGACGTCCTGGCGTGGCTCGCAGGGGAACTGGGCGCCCTGGAAGGCAAGCTGCCGGATGGAAGCGCCTGGATCGCGGGCGAGCGTGCGATGGCAGTGCAGATTGCGGGCATGGCGCCAGATGAAGCCCTCGCCGCCATCGAGGCCCCCGGGCCGACCGCCGGGCCGCTGCGATCCTTCATGAAGAGCAGGGCGTTTCACATCCTTTGGCCCGACAGGACCATCCGACGCGACTTCGACCGCTTCTACAATGCAGTAGAAAGGCTGGCCCAGCTTCCTCCGTGGGAATGCGCCGCCGCTATCCGCAGACAGCCGGAAGAGAAATTCGTTGCTGAGCACGTCAAGGACTGGAACGTCCTGCCCTGGATGCTTGTGCCGGCGTTTGAGCGGGCAGAGGTCCGCTACATCCAGAACGCTGCCGATTTCAGCGCCCTGCGGCTGGGCGTAGCGCTGCGGCTGTATCGCGCCGACCATGCGGCGTACCCTGATACCCTCGACGCTCTGGCGCCCGACTACCTGGCGGTGCTGCCGCCCGACCCCTTCTCCGGCCAGGGGTTTCACTACCGGCGCGAGGCCGACGGCTGGGTCCTCTGGTCGGTCGGGCCTGACCAGGACGACGACGCCGGGCGCGAAGGCGAGGCGCGGCGAGGCGAGGACGGCGACCTCGTCTACCGCCCGCGCCTGACGGAGGGGACACAATGAAGGGCTTCAAGCACATCGCCCGCACTGTTGCACTGCTTGCCCTCCTCAAGGGCGCCTCGCTCGCGGCGCAGGAAGACGAGCTTGCGGCGCTGACAAACCGCCTGCCCGCGGACAGCGTGACAGTCATCGGCACCGCGGACGCACCCGCGACACTAGAGGCCATGCGCCCGTGGGTGGCGGCCCTGCTGCCGGGTCCTCCCGGCGAAGAGGGCGCGAAGTTGTCATTCGCGGACATGCTCAGCGACCTTGCCGCCGGGTTCTCAGGACCACTCGTAGTGGGCATCACACCCGACAGAACGTGGCGGCTGATCGCGCGGACTGAGCGGACGCAGCCGGAACTGTTTCAGATCTTGAGGAAGCTGCCCCTCCCGGCCCGCGAGGACGAAGGACTCGTTGCCATGGGCCCGCAGGACCCGTTCGGATTCGTGGGCGTCCACGACGGCCTGCTCATCGGCGCAGCCGACAGGGGCGCCCTGAATAGCCTGCGCGCCGCGCCCATTGAAGGCCAGAAGACCCTTCTCGATGACGGTGACGCCTCTCTCCTTCTCGGCTCGGACGAGGCACGTCAGGCCACGTTGTTCTTCTTCTCGCCGCGGGGGGCGCTCGAGGAGCCCGCTGCAGGGAAAGAGGATCTGCACCCACTCGCCTTCGCCAGCCTTCAGCGCCGCATGGAAAGGGCACTCAAGCAGCTCCTCCAGGCGGATGCCACGGCCTTGTGCTGTCTTGACGTCACTCCAGACGGTATCCGGCTGACAGCGACGCTTCGGCTGCCTGGCAGGGAGGGGGAGCGCCCGGCCGCGTCCGGCCGGCTGAAGCTGCCGGAAACCTGGCCGGTCACCCTCACCGGCTGGGGCGCCGACTTCGCTTCCGTGGTGGACTGGATCGAGGCAGGGATGAGGGCTTTCGATCCGGACGTGGGGGCCGAGTTCCGGGAGGAAATGGCTGAACTGAACCGCGACCTGGGCTATGACTTCCAGCGCGACCTGTTGGGCAACCTCGGGCCTGAGTGGGCGTTGGGCCTCCTGCCCGCCGAGGCGGGGGGAAATGTGGAGTGGGTGCTGGCCTGCGGCGTCCGTGACCGCGACGGGTTCATCCGCTGCGCTGAGGGCCTTGCCCGGCTCGCCAAGGAGCCCTGGGGCGAGAAGGAGCCAGCAGGCGGGGCGCGCCGCTTCTCGACCCGCGCCTTCACCGTGCCGCTGGAGATTGCAGTCGGGCATGACAGGTTTCTGATGGCCCCTTCCGCTGCGGCCCTCCAAAGAGGGCTGGACACGGTTGAAAGGATGGAGCCGGCCCACCAGGAGGCAGCGCCTTTATGGGAGACGCAGGGCGTGGCCCGCTTCGGGGGAATTGCGGAACTTATGCCGGACGGGGAGGACTTCGCAGTGCTCCGCAATCCCTTGTCGAAGCTCCCCGCGGACGCCCAGGTGGTCCTTCACGTGTGGCGGCTGCCGCAGACGCAAATGTTTGAGCTATCGGTAGAGGGCATCACGCCCGCGGCGCTGGGAACGGCCGCACCAACCCCTCTCCGGGCGCGAAGATGATCCGCCCCCCTGACACACGCGGGCGAATGCTCGTCCGGATCGGGACTCCACTGAATCTCCCCCATCGCTGCCTCCGCAGTCAGCCGCCCCCGAGCAGTTTGATCGTGTAATGCTTGCCGAGCTCGACCCCTGGCTGGTCGTATGCGTTCACGCCGTAAAGCAGGCCGCTGTAAGCCGCAGCGTACTCGAAGAACATGAACAGCTCGCCGAGCGAGCGTTCGTCCACGCGCGGCACGCGGATGGTACAGTTGGGACGGTGCTTGTCGCACAGCGCCATTCGTGTGGCCGATAGCTCGGCATGGAACAGGTCGTCAAAGCTGTGCCGGGCCAGATATCCCAGCTCCGGCTCTGCTTCGCCCACGCAGATAGGCAAGGGAACGGCGGCTGCGCTGTCGAGCTCAATCAGCGTAATCACCTTGTCAAACGGCCCGTCCTGGTAGAGCTGCATCACCGAGTGCTGGTCGGTCACGCCGACTGAAGCCACGGGCGTCGGACCGCCGAAAATGTCCTTCTGCCTCAGCCCGTGGCGCTTGCCCAGGCTTTCGGCCCAGAGCTGGCAGTACCAGTAGCCCAGCGCCCGCAGCCGCTCGCTGTACGGCATCAACACGCAGATGTGTTTCCCCTTGCGATACTCTAGATAGAGCAGGCTCGCGTAGAGCGCAGCGGGGTTTTCAGGGAGCTCGTCGCTGCGGCAGCGCGCGTCCATTGCTGCCGCGCCGGCCAGCAGCGCCCGAATGTCCAGTCCGCCCACCGCTGCGCTGAGCAGGCCCACGGCGCTCAGCACGCTGAAGCGCCCGCCCACGTTCGGGGGAATCGGAAAGGCATGGTATCCCTCAGCCTCTGCGATCTGACGCAGCAGGCTGCTTTCTCGCCGGGGATCAGTCGTCACGATTATCTGTCGCGCGGGCTCGCAGCCCCCCGTGCGGCGCAGCAGGTCGCGGAAGAACAGGAACTGGCTCATCGTCTCCGCCGTCGAGCCCGACTTCGTGATGACATTGAAGGCCGTCTGGGAAACTCCTTCCTGCAGCAGATCAGCCAGCGCCCTCATGCCCGACGGGTCAACGTTGTCTGCGATGAAGATGCGCGGCGCGCCTTTTCTGGCCGGGTGTCCCGCCGGCAGGAGGTTGTGATGTGGATGCTGCAACGCGGCGTGGATTGCGGCGTTGCCGAGGGCTGATCCACCGATGCCGAGCACGACGAAGTTGGCGCACCAGGATCTAAGCTCGGCGGCTTTCTGCAGCACTGACTCGGCCAGGCTGCGATCGTACGGAAGGTCCATGAACCCCAGTTCCTTGCCGCGCATCGCCGCAAGGGTCGCCCTGTGGCGACGGATCTCTCCGGCAAGGGCGTCCACCTCGCAAGGATCGAGCCCGTGCTCCGCCCCCACCGCCCGTTGGAACATGTTCGCAGCATCGAGCGCGAGGCGGTGACGCGGGGATTCGCCGGGCCGAGCACCGAGG
>CAYYNS010000013.1:0-6400 GCA_964473085.1 uncultured candidatus Brocadiaceae bacterium | reverse complement strand
CTCAGTAGGCGGCATCGTCGGTGCCTCCAGCGCCATCCTGGTCGGCAGCAAGGCGACAGGCCTGGGACGGGCCCGCCTTCCTCGTCAGCACCCGGTTGGCAAGCCAGGCAACCAGCAACGCAACAATGAGGCCGACGATACCCCCGACGACCGAGGCATTGCCGATCCGCTCGCCGCCCTCGAGCGCCTGCCCAGCCCATATCCCGAACATGAACATCAGCAGAGGCAGGCCGAAGACCAGCAGGATGGCCAGGTGGGCGCTCACGTGCGGGATGCGCACGCGCACGCGGTCGCCGGGCCTTAAGTCACCGCGCTGGACCTCCACGACCGCCTCGCCGCTGGCAAGCATGGAGCATGCACAGCAACTGCCGCACGCATCCGTGCGGGAGTGATCCAGCCTCACGGTCGCCTTCTTCCCGGCAACGCCCGTAACTGTTCCGAGGTCTTCTCTGTAGTGCACGAACTTACTCCTGGTCAACTGCTGCCTCCATTGTAACTGCGACACCAGAGGCAGACAATCAGCCTGCGCTGCCGCCTTTGAGCACTACCAGCTCGGCCTGCACTGAAACAGGCGCTCCCTGCCCGACCTCAACGCGTCGCCCGGTCATCAGCCGCACCGCGGGAGGGAACTTCCACCAGGAAAAGCATCAGAAGCGCTGCTGCCAGACGCCCAACAAAAGATGCCATAAACGCATGGTGCACGCTCCATCGGCGAAGGATGATCGTCCCAGCGGCCGAACCCGCAGCAGCCCCGATGCTCGCGACGACGAACCGCAACGCAGCGGGCGTCGTCTTGTCCAGGTCGGAAAGGCGAGCAGTGATGAGGGGCTGTGCAAGCGTCACGGCTGCCGGGAAGATCCCGCTGATTACCCAGACCACGCCCATCATCCACACACCGTTCTCGGGCGTGGCGAAATAGAACAACAGCGGTATCACTGACCAGGCTCCGCAGCCCAGGGCCATGATAGGAGCAGTATAACGCGTGTCCAACAGTCTCCCCCACAGGCGCAGCGTGGCCAGGGAGCACAACGTGGGCACTACCGACGTCATGACGCTCGCCAGCAGGAGCCGGTTGCTGAAGCCCAGCTCGGTCATCATGTAGGGCATGCCGAACGCGCCCGAAAGGCCGACCGTAAAGTCCCATATGCCCGTCACCAGCAGCCAGTTGCGGAACGTCGGGCTGCTGAGCGGCTCGATAATCCTGGCCTTGATCCGCGCCGGCGGTGCCTTCCTCGGCGGCTCAGGTATGCCCACGTGAAACAGCAGATCCACAATGCCGAGGACCAGCAGCAAAACGAACACGCCGCTCAGCAATTGCCGTCGCGCTGCGGTCCCCGTCACACTGAAGCCGACCACCCACGCGGCCAGCAGGAAGAACAACATCCCGCAAAGGTTGATCCAGAAGGTGCGGCGCGCAAAAAAACGCGCGTAGACCGACATCGGAACGTAGTCGAGGGTCCAGGACAGCCACAGCGGCGTGCCCACGCTGCCAAGGGCTGTATAGAGCGTGACAACCATCAGAATAACCCAGGGCGCGATGGGAAACGCTAACCCCAACAACATCGGGGCAAGCACTAGCCTGGCCGCCATGTGAAGCATGAACCAGGGGTACTTGCGCCGGCCGAAATGATCCTCGACCACCGGAGACAGCAGCATCAGGGGCGCCATCAGCGAGGCCAGCACCTGCAACAGCCCGAACTGGTACTTCTGCATCCCCATCCCCTGACAGTAGGCGACAAAGAACACGCCTCCCGTCAGATAGGTCAGGCTGATGCTGCCCAGAACCCCCGTCCAGATGTTCCGGCCGAGCATCCAGCGGGCTTCTCCCGGACGGATCGGCCTGGGTTCGTATGTGGGATGCCGCGGATCGAAGATCGAGGCCACTACCTGCTCTCCCTCTCAGCACCCTCCTACCACTTCCCAAGAGCCCATTTCCTCAGCAACCTGAACGGCGCCACCAGCGCGTTGGCGACACGGACCGTGCCGGGCCTTGCCTTGCCCAGCGCTTGCTCCTCAGCCGAGAGGAGATCCGGCCGCATGCGCCGGAAGTGCTTCATGACGTGATAGAGATCCGAACGCTGCAAGAGCGACCTCAGGTAGCGACCGAGGCTCGTCTGACCGAAATACCGCTCCGGCATGTAAAAGCCCACCTGGAAGTCAATCAGGTAAGGGCGCCCGTCCTCGCCCACAAGGATATTCTCCGGCTTTTCCAGATCCACATAGGCGATGCCCCGCTCGTGGATGCGCCTGAGCAGATGGAGAAGCTGCGGGAAAAAGTCGTCTCCCACACGCATGTGGCGCTCGAGCGGGATGCCGCGGATGTAGTCCCTCGCCACGGCGCCCGGCTCGGGCATCCCCCGCAACCTCGGCACGCCCGGCAGGTCTGCCAGCTCCCTGAGCATGGCCACCTCGTAGGAAGCCCACATCCGCCCCTGCCACTGAAGCGGGAACCCGAAGAAAGGCGCTTGCCGGTGAAACTTGCACACGACCAGATCTTCACCCCGCCGATAAAGGCCAACGGCTGTGGCAAAGGTGTGCTTGAAGACCTTCTCAAGGTGGAACTGCACGCCCTCCAGCGTTATGTCCTGTGGCAGGTCGCGTTTGCCCAAAGCCCTGAACCGGGCAGGCGGCAGCCTCATGCAGTCACGCCCTCGCATCGCAACGTCATGGATAACCAAACGCCAGCGCACCTCAGCCGCCGAACCTCGCAGAGGTCTATAGATAGCTGAAGGCCAGGCGGGATGCAAACCGGAGGGGGCCTGCCCGCTCGCCCGGTCGGAAGCCAGTCCTCTTGAACGCGGCACGTGGAACGGTAAGATAGTCCCGCCGTAAGACCGCCCCCTCAGGCGTTCCTTCAAGCCAGGACGCAGACCCCCATGCCAACCGCAGTAAAGATACTGGAAGTCCTGATTCCGATCCTGATCGGGCTTGGCCTGCGGCTCGCCAAGATATTCGGCGACCGGGAAGGCGACGTGCTTCGACGATTTGTCGTGCGCTTCACCGTCCCCGTAATGGTCTTCTTCTCTACGTACGGGGCGGACCGGTCCGACCTTGCGGCCGTGCCGGCGATGATGGCCTCGATCGTAATGCTGACGGCTGCGCTGTTTCCGCTGGGCTACCTGTGCGGCCTGCCTTTCGAAGGGATGGGGCGCAGGACTGCGGTGCACGCGTGCTGCATTTTCGGCAACTACGGCTGGCTCGGCTACGGGGTGACAGAAGTCCTGCTTGGCAAAGCAGGGTTCCTTCGTGCCGTCTTCTTCGCAACGCTGTGGTGGCCGGTCTTCTACGGTTTCGGCCTCTCCATAGGGCTTATCCACGCTAAAGGCCGCAAGGGCGGCGTGCCTCTGAAGAGCGCGTTGAGCGTCACGCTGCCGGTCCTGGTGGCGCTTGTTGGAGGGCTTGCCGTCAACCTGTCCGGCTGGCAGTGGAACAAGCAGAACCTGCTGCGGGCCAGCCTGGAACGGTTCGGCGACATGACTGTCCCGCTGATCCTCTTCAGCGTGGGCGTCATGCTGAACGTCAGCGGCATGCGCAGAGCGCTCAAAGCCGCCCTGCTTATCAGTGCGGTCCAGCTCGTGGTCAGTCCGCTCATTGGCTGGGCCATCGCCTGCGTCCTGACGCACGACCCCACGTCCCGCGCGGTCATCATCCTCCAGGCCGCCATGCCGGTAGCAACCCTGACGCCGCTGCTCGCAGAGAACTTCGAGATGGACCTGGACGTGGCCAACACCTCCATCGTCATGAGCACGATCCTTGCCATGATCACGCTGCCGGTGGTAGCATGCTTGGCTGTGCGTCAGTAAAGGTGGCGAGCGCGGTCAGGTATCATGGATACCTTGCAAGGGAGGAGGCGGAAGATCTTGTCTGGCACGGATCGTGCCTCGAGCCAGAGACCGCAGGCGAACCTGCGCAGTCAATTCGTCACACGCGGAAAGGACGAACCCATGAGAAAGCCTCCGGAAATCGGAACGCTGCGGGAGCTATTCGTGGACGACTACCTTGTTGCCAGGATGCGCGGCGTGCGCCGCGTGCTCCACACGCCCGTCAAACGAGAAGTGGTCTTTACGGCCGACCAGCCCTTCGAGGATGCCACAACGGCTTACTACAACCTGTTCCGCGACGGCGACCGCATTCGCATGTACTACCGCGGGCGAATGCCAGGCGACGACCTGTCTGAACAGCAGGCCGCCAACATTGCCGAGAGCGCGGACGGCATCCGTTTCGAACGCCCCGTGCTCGGACTCTACGAGGTCAACGGTTCCAGGGAAAACAACGTTGTCTGGGTGGGAATCGAGTCGCACAACCTCTTCGTGTTCAAGGACTCTAATCCCGCCTGCAAGGCGCCGGAGCGTTACAAGGCGGTAGGCGGATCCTGGCAGAAGCTCTATGGGCTCGTGTCGCCTGACGGCATCCGCTGGCGGCGCATTCAGCAGGAGCCACTCGAGGTGAGCGGCGCGTTCGACTCGCTCAACGTTGCGTTCTGGGACTCGCGCATGGGCTGCTACCGCCTTTTCAGCCGCTACTTCGAGGCGGCATCTGATGGCACGCACGTGCGCGCGATTCAAAGCGCGGCCTCCGACGACTTCATCGGCTGGAGCAAGCCCGTCCCGCATCAATATCCGCCGGGCGTGCCTCTGGAGCATTTTTACACGAACGCCACCATTCCCTGCCCCGGCGCAGAACATATCCTGCTGTCGTTCCCGAAACGTTTTGTGCCAGGCCGCACGAAGAACACGGACGGCATGCTATACCCGGGGGAGGGCATCTCGGACTGCGTCTTCATGTCGAGCCGCGATGGGGTGTACTGGGAACGCTCGTTCCTGGAGGCATGGGTGCGCCCGGGACCGGACGAACGCAACTGGACCCATCGAAGCAACATGCCCGCCTGTGGCATCGTGGAAACGGGGCCGACCGAGTGGTCCATGTACATCAGCGAGCACTACGGCTGGGAAAGCAACCGCCTGCGGCGCCTGACGATCCGGCCCTGGGGTTTTGTGTCCGCACGAGCGGGCTTCAGCGGAGGAGAACTCCTGACCCGGCCTCTCCTGCTTGCCGGCAAGGAACTGCGGCTCAATTACTCCACCTCGGCGGTGGGCTCCGTCCAGGTCGAGATACTGGACGCCAGCGGCAAGCCAGCAGAGGGCTTCACGCTCTCGGACATGCGGCCGCTGTTCGGCGACGAGCTCGACGCGCCGGTCGCCTGGAAAGGGGGAGGCGACCTGTCGGCATTTATCGGGAGATCGGTGCGCCTTCGGTTCGTACTGAAGGATGCCGACCTGTTTTCAATCCGCACAATCTGAGCGTCCGAGCGCGGCGCAGGCGCCCTGAGACCCCGCTTTTCGAGAGCGTCGTCCCGGCACCCGCTACAGGCCCGTCGCGAACTCGGCTTCGAGCCAGCGCTTTCGCTGTTCGGCAAGCGCGATGAGGTCCGCCTCGTCGTCCTGACGCAGGCCACAGTGCTGCGTCAGCACCTCCTGGAAGGCGAGGTTCGTCTCGCCGCGGGCACGCGCCACTACTATGGCAGCGGCCAGGCTCGTAGAGTAGAGCACCGGGGAGATGCCCTGGCTGACGATCGCGCGCACGCCCCCCACCAGCCGCTCCCACGGTTCGAGCTTGCGCATCGCGCCTCGCGAGCCGCGTGCCAGCGTGTCCCGCAGACCGGGGCACGTGATGCGGCGCAGAATGGTCGGCGCATAGTTGAGGTAGAAGTTGCGGTCCAGGGCCGGACCATGCTTACGCAGCAGTGCCTCGCCCACCTCCTCAAGCATCATCCGGCTGGCCATCTCCATGATCTGCCTGTCACCGGTCAGCTCGTAGAAATACTTCCTGCCGCGCATCTCCCCCAGGAACGCCAGGAACGCGTGCAGGCCGTTGTGCGCCATCATCTTGACATCCTCCTGCGCCGCGAACTCGGCCTCGTCCATCACCTGGAACGCCGCCCCGGGCTTTTCCAGCCCTTCCATCGTGCGCCGGGGCACGGGAATGCCAAAGAACGGCTCGGCAGCCACGGCCCAGTCAAACCCTGGGCCGACCGGCGCAAGCCCTCGCTCCGGCGGGCTGACGATCATGCACATGCGCCCCATCACAGTATCACCGACGACCATGTGCCCTGCCCCCGCCCCGAGCGCTTCCTCCATGTGCCGGGTGAGCCTGCGGGCGATCTCAAGCCCGTTCTCGCAGCACAGGATGCGCAGCGGGTTCCAGGGCGTGCGCCGGGCCGCTGCCTGCGCCAGGCTCGGGGCCACCTTCGAGAGGTTCGGCTCGCCGACTGCCGTGAACACCAGGTCGGCCGCGTCCAGGGCTGCCTGCACGCGCTCCCCCTCCGCAATGCTGATCCCGCGCACGCGCCCGACGGCCACCGCGCGCCCCGACGGACCCGTCTCGTTGAAGGTGTACTGCC
>CAYYNS010000012.1:8990-13286 GCA_964473085.1 uncultured candidatus Brocadiaceae bacterium | reverse complement strand
TCTGCCCGCAAGCTCGGCGTGCCGGGCGAAAGGGAGCTGGCCGGCAGAGGGGTGAGCTACTGCGCCACGTGCGACGGGATGTTCTTCAGGGGCAAGAGCCTAGTCGTCGTGGGTGGCGGCGACGCCGCCCTGACCGAGGGGGTTTTCCTCACGCGCTTTGCCACTCAGGTGAGGCTCGTGCACAGGCGCCAGGGCTTCCGCGCACGTGCACACAACGTGGCCGAGGCCCGCGCCAACAAAAAGATCGAGTTCGTCCTCGATACTGTCCTCACGCAGATTTACGGGGACGACAGGGTGGAGGGCGTGGGCATCCGCAACACGAGAACGGGGGCGGAGGGCCGCCTGGACTGCGACGGCGTCTTCATTTTCGTCGGGCACGATCCCAATACGGCCTTCCTCAAGACGTTGCTGCCGCAGTACGCTGGCGGCGTCATCCCCACTGACATGAACATGGAGACGGACGTCAAGGGCCTCTACGCCGTGGGGGATGTGCGCAAGGGGTCTTACCGCCAGCTCGCTACTGCTGTGGCGGACGGCGTGGTGGCCGCCATGCACGCAGAGCGCCGCATCAAGACCCTTATGGGATCTGGCTGAGGCGGCACGCGGGGCTGTGGCCGCTCAGGCCATCTGTGGCGAGCAAAACGACAGGCCCGACCGTGTCCCTTCTGCACGGCCGGGCCTGATCGTTTGTTCGTACGGGCCTATTGCTCTGTCAGACCTTGGTCACCTTGCGTGCCCTGGGTCCCTTGGGGCCCTGCTCGACTTCGTACTCTACCACGTCATTTTCGGACAGGCTCTTGAAGCCGGTCCCTTCGATGGCGCTGTGATGGACGAAGATGTCCGCGCTGCCGTCGTCTGGAGTGATGAAACCGTAACCTTTGGTATCGCTGAACCACTTTACTGTGCCTCTAGGCATTGTAAGTCCCCTTCAAGAATCACGGACCCGGTGGCACGGTGCGGGCCCGAAGCGCCCGCCCGGCCACACTCTTACGCGAACGCTTGTGGTTTTCGCAGAGAATGGGCACGGGCCCCATGCGGACCGACTGGAACGCGTGCGCAGAGCCGCGGGGAAGGGATGCGTGTGGGATCGACATGACCACTCGCCCCGCATACGCCTGCTGAACGTTCGGGCCGTCCAGCCAGACGGCCCTCGAATCCAGACCGTTGCAGTGTCCTGCCCCTCTGTCAACCACGCAAACGTGCACCTTCAACGCGAAGGCGCCTCCCAAAAAGCGCCGACATTATAAGCCACGGGTGCGCCCGCTGCAACAGAAAAATCCCTTTCCCCTGCCCGCTTACCGCAGCAGCAGCCTGCGAAACTGGGGGCGGCTCCAGAGGTCTGTGCGCCGCAGGCGCAGGAAATCGTCCTTGACGGCTGTGCGGTCGAGCGTGGCCGTGATCATCATCTCCCGGTTTTTCCTCGCGCAGGCCAGGTGTCGTCCGTCAGGATCGCAGATGGCGCTCACCAGCATCTGCGGCCGCCTGGCGTCGTTGGCGCTGACGACGAACAACCCGTTCTCGGCGGCGCGGCACCGGACGGTTCCCCCCAGGACGGGCACCTTCCAGCCCGCAGCGCCCGATGCGTGGGACAGGTGCAGTATCAACTCCGCGCCCTGTCTGCGCAGGATGCGCCAGTTCTCGGGGAAACGCATGTCGAAGCAGATCTGAAGCCCCACCTTCCACTGGCCGATCTGAAAGACGGGCAGCGCGCAGCCCGCCTGGAAGATCGGCGTATCGTCCTCGGTGAGCTGCGTCTTGTGATAGGAAGCCACAAGGCGACCGCGCGGCGAGAAGAGTAGGGCGCTGTTGAACCATTTCTGCCTGTGCCGGGTCGTTGTGCCGAGGGCAAGCCACAGGCCGCGCTGCGACGCCCGCGCGACAAGGGCACGCCGGGCCTCCCGCAGGGCTGCGAAGTCGAGGCCTTGCGAGGGCGGGTAGCCGCTGAGCGCGCACTCGGGCACAACCAGGAGCTCGACGCCCTGCTCTGCGGCCTGCTCAACAGCCTCGAGGAGCTTGGAGACATTCTCTGCAACGACACCGCAGGTGAGCATCTGCAGCGCTGCGGCCTTCAGGGGGGACTTCATGGGCATCTCCACGTCCAATTTCGCTCGCTGTTGAGCGTTGAACCACCGCAGGAGGCTGGCGCTTATCCCGCCTGCCGGGTGAAAACGACCTCGCCGTCCCTGACATCAACCAGGATCGTGGAGCCCTCGGGGAACTCGCCCTTCAGGATGCGGCTGGCCAGAGGGTTCTCCACGAGGCGCTGGATTGTCCTCTTTAGTGGCCGTGCGCCGTAGGTGGGGTCGTAGCCTTTGCGGGCTATCCACGCAGTGGCGCCGGGCTCGACCTGGATGCGGATGCCGTGCTCGCGCAGCCTTTCTGCCAGCTGGTCCATCTGTATCTGCGCGATGTCCTTCATGAGGGCCTCCGTGAGGCCGTTGAAGACGATGATCTCGTCAATGCGGTTGAGGAACTCGGGCCGGAAGTGTTCCCTGAGCGCAAGCCTTATGCGCGACTCCATCTCCTTGCGCCTGTCTGGTGCCGTGAGGTCCTGAATCCACTCGCTGCCGATGTTGGAGGTCATCACGATGATGGTGTTCTTGAAGTCCACGGTGCGGCCTTTGCCGTCGGTCATGCGCCCGTCGTCCAGCACCTGCAGGAGCGCGTTGAAGACATCCCGATGCGCCTTTTCGATCTCGTCGAACAGCAGCACAGAGTAGGGCCGGCGCCGCACCGCCTCGGTGAGCCTGCCGCCCTCCTCGTAGCCGACGTAGCCCGGCGGGGCGCCGATCAGGCGAGCCACCGAGTGCTGCTCCATGAACTCGCTCATGTCGAAGCGGATCATGGCGTTCTGGTCGTCGAAGAGGAACCCCGCGAGCGCCTTGCACAGCTCGGTCTTGCCCACTCCGGTCGGGCCGAGGAAGATGAAGGAGCCGAGCGGACGGTTGGGGTCCTGGAGGCCCGCGCGGGCGCGTCGCACGGCGTTGGAGACCACCCGGATGGCCTCGTCCTGACCCACCACCCGCCTGCGCAGCTCGTCTTCCATGCGCAGCAGCTTCTCCTTTTCGCTCTCCAGCATCCGCTGCACTGGGATGCCTGTCCAGTGCGAGACGACCTCGGCGATGTCTTCAGGCTCCACCTCTTCTTTGAGCAGGGGGCGGTCGCCCTGGATTTGTTTGAGCCGTTTCTGGTGCTCGTCGGCTCCCCTTCGCAGCTCGGGCAGCCGCCCGTAGCGGATCTGGCTTACCTTAGCCAGGTCGCCCTCCCGCTCGGCGGCCTGTTCTTCGATGTGAGCCTGGTCAATCTGCTCATTGAGCTCCCGGATCGCGCTTATGGCCTGCCGCTCGTTCTGCCACCGAGCCGTGAGGGCTCGTTCCTCCTCCTGGAGGTCGCTAAGGAGTCTCTGGGCCTTCAGGGCCCTTTCCTTTGAGGTCGGGTCCTTCTCTTTGTGTAGGGCCTCCAACTCGACCTGGAGTTGGGTCATGCGGCGGCGCACCTGATCCAGGTCTCCAGGGAGGCTGTCTATCTCCATGCGCAGCTTGGAGGCTGCCTCGTCCACAAGGTCAATCGCCTTGTCGGGAAGAAAGCGGTCTGTGATGTAGCGGTGGCTGAGCTTCGCCGCGGTCACCAGAGCGGCGTCGGTGATCCGCACGCCGTGGTGGACCTCGTATTTTTCTTTCAGCCCGCGCAGGATGGCGATCGTGTCTTCCGCGGAGGGCTCGTCCACCTTGACGAGCTGGAAGCGCCGCTCCAGGGCGGCGTCGCTCTCGACGTGCTTACGGTACTGCTCCATGGTGGTGGCGCCGACGCAGTGCAGTTCACCCCGCGCCAGGGCGGGCTTGAGCATGTTGGAGGCGTCCAGGGCGCCTTCCGCCGCCCCGGCGCCGACAACCGTATGGAGCTCGTCTATGAACAGGACGACGCGTCCCTGTTGCTGTTGGATTTCCTTGAGGACGGCCTTGAGCCTGTCCTCGAACTCGCCCCTGTACTTGGTGCCGGCCACCAGCGCGCCCATGTCGAGTGCCAGCACGCGCTTGTCCCTGAGCCCTTCTGGCACGTCGCCGTTGACGATCCGCTGGGCGAGGCCCTCGACGATGGCGGTCTTTCCCACGCCGGGGTCGCCGACGAGCACGGGATTGTTCTTGGTGCGGCGGCTGAGGACCTGGATCACGCGGCGGATCTCCCGGTCGCGGCCTATCACGGGGTCCAGCTTCCCCCGGCGGGCCATCGCGACCAGGTCAGCGCAGTAGCGCTCGAGGGCCTGATAGCGGTCCTCGGGGCTCTGGTCCGTGACCC
>CAYYNS010000012.1:0-8890 GCA_964473085.1 uncultured candidatus Brocadiaceae bacterium | reverse complement strand
TCGGCGGCCAGCGCGTCGGCGGGAACCCCGAGCTTCTGAAGGATGGAGGACGCCACTGCTTCGCGCTGGCCCAGGAGCGCATGCAGCAGGTGCACCGAGTCAACCTGCTGGTGTGAGCGCTGCTGGGCGAGCCTCTGGGCCTCCTCCAGGGCTTCCTGAGCCTTGATGGTGAAGCGGTCCAGGCGCACGAGATCACCCTCCGCAACGTGGGATCAGAAGACCTTTGAGGCCGGGGCTCAGTCCTCTTTGACCTCGAAGTCGGCGTCCACGACGTTGTCGCCCTCGTCCCCTTCCGACGGCTGCTGCGGCCGAGGGCCACCCTCTGTCCCGGCGCCCGCCGCCTGGTGGGCCTTTGCGCGCTCGTAGATGACCTCGCCGAGCTTGTAGGACTCCCTCTGGAGGGCTTCCATCTTGCGCTCGATCTCGTCCTTGTCGTCGCCGCTCATCGCGTCCCTGAGCGCTTTGATGGCATCCTGGATGCGCGCCCTGTCGTGTTCGGTGAGTTTGTCGCCGTGCTCCTTGAGGGTTTTGTCGGTCGCGTAGACGAGCTGGTCGGCGCGGTTGCGCGTTTCCGCCAGCTCCCTTCGACGACGGTCTTCGGCGGCGTGCTCTTCGGCATCGTGCTTCATGCGCTCGATGTCGGCCTTGGTGAGGCCGGAGTCGCTCTTGATCTGGATGGCATGTTCCTTGCCCGTGCCGCGGTCCTGGGCTTTGACGCTGAGGATGCCGTTGACGTCAATGTCGAAGTTGACTTCTATCTGCGGCACGCCGCGCGGTGCCGGAGGGATGCCGGTAAGCTGGAACCGGCCCAGCGTGCGGTTGTCGGCGGCCATGTCCCGCTCGCCCTGCAGGACATGGATTTCTACGCTCGTCTGGCCGTCGGCAGCGGTGCTGAAGATCTCCTTCTTGCTGGTCGGGATGGCGGTGTTGCGCTCGATCAGCCTTGTCATGATGCCGCCGAGGGTCTCGATGCCCAGGGACAGCGGCGTGATGTCTACCAGCGCGATGTCCTCTACCTCACCGCTCAGGATGCCGCCCTGGATGGCGGCGCCCACTGCCACGACCTCATCGGGGTTGACGCTCTTGTTGGGCTCCTTCTGGAAGATTTCCCTGACGATTTCCTGGACGCGCGGTATGCGGGTTGAGCCGCCGACCAGCACCACCTCATCAATCTCGCGAGGCGCGAGCTTGGCGTCTTCCATGCACTGGTAGCAGGGCTTTTTGAGGCGCTCGAAGATCGGCTCAGCCAGTTGCTCGAGCGTGGCGCGCGTCAGCCGCATCTGTAGGTGCTTGGGTCCGGAGGCGTCGGCCGTGATGAAGGGCAGGTTAATCTCCGTTTCCATCTGGCTGGACAGGTCGCACTTGGCCTTCTCGGCAGCCTCTTTCAGCCGCTGGTGGGCCATCGGGTCCTTGCGGATGTCAACGCCCTGCTCCTTCTTGAACTCGTCCGCAATGTAGTTGATCAGGACATCGTCAATGTTGTCGCCTCCCAGGTGGGTGTCGCCGTTGGTCGCTTTGACCTCGAAGAGCCCCTCTCCGACGTCCAGGATCGAGATGTCGAAGGTCCCTCCGCCGAAGTCGAAGACGGCGATCTTCTCTTCCTTCTTCTTGTCCAGGCCGTAGGCCAGAGATGCCGCCGTCGGCTCGTTGATGATCCGCACGACATCCAGCCCGGCGATCGTGCCGGCGTCCTTGGTAGCCTGACGCTGGCTGTCATTGAAGTAGGCTGGCACGGTGATGACGGCTTTCTTTACCTTTTCGCCCATGTAGTCTTCGGCAGCCCTCTTGAGGGCCTGCAGGATCAACGCCGAGATCTCAGGGGGGGTGTACTCCTTGCCACCCGCCCGCACCTTGACAAGTTCGTGGGGGGCGCCGACCACCTCGTAGGGCACCATCTTCTCCTCCACCTCAACTTCGTGGTGGCGCCGGCCCATGAACCGCTTGATGCTGAAGACGGTGTTCTTGGGGTTGGTGATGGCCTGGCGCTTGGCCTTGACCCCGACCAGGCGCTCGCCCTTCGGCGTAAAACCCACCACAGATGGGGTCAGGCGGCTGCCGTCCTCGTTGTGGATGACGACAGGTTTGCCGCCTTCCATCACGGAAACGACCGAGAAGGTCGTGCCCAGATCAATTCCGATGATTCTTTCCTTTGCCATGGCAGAACATCTCTCCTCCCCGGCATCAGCCAGGGCCAAAATGGTCCCTTTTACAGGGGGTTTTCACGCAAATTCGATACCCAACGCGCGGCAATCTAACTAAGCCCTTCGAACACAGGTCTTTATAGGAGACGCCCAGCACTCCATCGCCCCGTCGCTTCTCGTCATCAGTTTATCATCCCGCTGGCCCTGCCACAATGGCAGAATGCGCGCACTCGCCGCCCCAGACCCTGCCATAGCCGGTCCGGATGCAGGCTGCCGCACGAGACCGGGACCGGGTTCACCGGATTCGTTTGCGCCCCCGTGCCGGTTCTGCTAAAATCGCCCCGCTATCAGGGCAGGGCGGGTTGATGCCTGGCCCCGGGTTTTCAAAGAAAGGACGCAGATGGCGCTATCTCAGTCACCCTATCGGAACACCGACCAGAGGGTCGGCATCTTCGTGGACGTTCAGAATATGTTCTACTCTGCCCGCACACTGCACCAATCCAAGGTGGATTATAGCAAGCTGCTGGCGGAGCTGGTCAACGAGCGAAGGCTTGTGCGCGCCATAGCTTATGTGGTGCAGAAGCCGGATGTGGATCAGAAAGCCTTCCTTGAGGCGGTCCGCCGGGCCGGCTACGAGGTCAAGGTGAAGGAGTTGACTGTGCGCGAGGATGGCTCGACGCGAGGCGACTGGGATGTGGGGATGACCATTGACTGCCTCGCCATGGCCAGCCGGCTCGACACCGTAGTGCTCGTCACGGGGGATGGCGACTTCGCGCCGCTTGTGGAAGCCCTCAAGAGATACGGCTGCCGCGTCGAGGTGGTCTCCTTTGAGCAGAGCACGTCCAACGAGCTGATCCGCTCCTGCCACGAGTTCATCCCCATTCGGCCCGACGTGCTCTTCAAGGACGAGAAGTTCGTGCGTGAGCGCCAGGAGCGTCAGTTTGCTGCCGCCGAGGAACATGCCCCCGGTGGGAACGAAGCTCCTGAGGTTCCCTCCAACCAGTGACTGCCTGCGCTGCGCCGGCCAGCCACCTAGCGGTGGCTGTACCAGCACTGCGGGCACCACCAGGAACGGAAGCCGCGCGCCAAGGCAGCCCCGGCGCCTGCTATGACGATGCCGGCGGCCACCTTGCCCAGGTCCAGCGCGGGAAGCCAGATGAGCACCAGAAGAACCGCCGCATAGAGTAGCCCCAGCCCGAGAAGTCGCACCAGGGGGTCGCGTTTCCGCAGGATCATCCCTGCACCGCACAGTGGGCAGGTGCGCCCCGGTGTGGTTGACTGGTTTGCCGCTTGCTGGGTCATGCTGGCTGGTGTCCCGTTTGAGGGTGACAGCCCCCCTCGGGAGGGCGGCCCGGCGTTTTTAGTGAGCCGGGGGAAGCTGCTATGCCGCGCCATACTCCAGCGCCGCGTCAATGAACGCGTTGTAATTGGCCTCGATGGCCGGCGGTATCCGTTCCAGCGGGGCGCCGGTCGTGGTGAGGATGAGGCGGTCTGGCCCCGCGTCGCGGATTATCTGCCGGACCCGCTCACGGATATAGTCCGGCGATGCTACCGCAAGTTCCCGCATCTGCAGGTTGCCGGTGAGCGTTATCTGCCGCGCAGCGATTGCGCGCGCTTCGGCCAGCGTAAGGTCGCCGTCCGGCTCCTGCTCGACGGGGTCAGTCTGGTCAACTCCCATCTCGACGAACCGTGCCAGCGCGTGCCTGATGTGCCCGTGACAGTGGACGGCCACCATGCAGCCGTGTCTCTTCACGAGCTTCGTCAGTGGGGCATCATAGGCTACCGCCAGGGCGTCGAAGTCTCTGGGGGAGGCCAGCGGAGGCGTCAGGTGTTCCGCTCCGCCGAAGCGGATCACAGGGCCGACGCCAGCCTTCAGCAGCGCTTCCAGGTTCGCCCCTACCCGCTCGGCGGCTGCCTCCTGCAGGCGGTAAATCAGCCCCCCGTGCGTGCGCATCAGGATCAGGAACTCTGTGAGGCCGAACAGGCCGCAGACGACCGTGATCGGTGACGGAACGGTCACCCACATCACTCCCCGCCCGCCGAGCAACTGCTGCAAACGGAAGAAGTCTCCGGGCTCCGCTGGGGCGCCCTGCCACGGCAGATGAAGGAGCAGCTCGGCATCCTCCGGCCCTTTGCAGTAGGGTTCCCTCACCCACGTGTGCCCCCTGCCGGGCTGGACGGCGCTGACGGTACGCAGGGTGCGGCCGCCGGCCTCCAGCAAAGTGGTCGTGACGATCCATCCGTCTTGTTGCGCCGGTGGGAGGCTCCGGGTGACGGATGCGGGCGTGAAGAAGTTGCTGGCGAGCATGCACGGCGGACGCCAGATGAAGAAGTTGTCGCATTCTGCTTCCATGCGTCGGACCAGGCGCCAGTAAGCCGGGTCCTGTGTGCGCCAGTCGTCGTAGTCCTCATACCCGTGGAACGGCGCGGGTTTGAAACCGGCCGGTGTCAGCCCAAACGGGATCTGGGTGTAGACGGGTATCCGGTCCACTGGCTTGCCGGCCAAAGTTCGCAGTAACCGGTCTCGTGGCTCCACCTATGGCTCCCCACCTGTTGCGCAAGCAGGCTTCCGCTTCACCGCCAGGACCTGGGCAGGAGGGAGGCCTGGCCGGAGGCAGGTTCCCAAGGCCTCCGCCGAGGCGGCCTCCAGGTGCTGAGCAGCCTCATCAGCACAGCGCCGGCCAGAAAGCCCCCGACGTGCGCCCAGTAGGCAACGCCTCCCCTGGCGAACTGTGCACCGATGTTGCCTACGCCTTCGAAGAACTGGATGATGAACCACATGCCCAACACCAGAAACGCCGGCAGCTCGACGAACGTGATCAGGGAGAACAGGGGGGCCAGGGTGACGATCCGCGCGCCGGGCCAGCTCACAATGTACGCCCCCAGCACGCCCGCGATTGCGCCGCTTGCGCCGACGGTTGGGATGGGTGCGGAGGGATTCAGCGCATACTGCAGTGCGCTCGCCAGCAGGCCGCAGGCCAGGTAGAAAACGAGAAACGGCCCGTGACGCAGGCGGTCTTCCACGTTGTCGCCGAAGATGTGCAGGAACCACATGTTGCCAATCAGGTGCAGCCAACCCCCGTGAAGAAACATGCTGGTAAGAGCCGGGATGAGCACGGCCCGTTGCAGGCTGGCGTGACCGCGAAACGCGGCCGTCACATTGCGCGGCACCAGCCCGAAGTCGCCGATCAGCGCCGCGAGCTGCTCGTCCGGCAGGGCGGCTTCGTAAAGGAACGCCGCAGCGTTCAACGCGATCAGCAGGTAGACAACCCACGGCACGCTGCCAGACGGATTCTTATCGCGGACCGGGATCATGGCGGTTCAGTTCCGATCGCTTTCGAAGGGCGTCTGTCGCTCCTGCCTTCCTGCGCTGCCGCAGGCCATTTTAGCTGGATACTTGCGGGATGCACGCGACGGGCGTCTCAGGGCACGCGCAGCCTGGGCACCACGTCGCCGCCGCACTCGATCACGCCGATACGAGCGGCCCTGCCGTGTTTGACGAGCGCACGGTCCAACGCTTCCGCGACGCCGGCGGCGTGGGCAAAGCCCAGTTTCTCCTTGTCCTGCATGCTCATGCCGCCCGACACGCAGATGACTTCGCAGTGGGCCCTGGCGAGCGCGTGCAGCCTGAGCGGGGCCACGGCCACGTGGTCCGCAATGCGTCCGGCCTCCCAGGCCCTGACGATCTCCTGTTCCGAGCACAGCGCGTAGGAGGAGAAATCCGGATGCGTGGTCTCGATGCCCTCGGGGAAGTCGCCGACGAGTATCGCGGTGCCGCCTCTGCGGATGCCGCGCGCGGCGTGTGCAAGGGCCTTGATCCCTTGCCAGTATTCGAGCACGGCAGGCCGCGCGTCCACGATTGCGATGTCAGCAGGGGCGGGGATGTCTGTGACGAACACCTTCTCGGCGGCGGCGACCCCAGCCTTGTGGGCCTTCAGGGGCTCGCCCGCTCCTGCCCACGCCCCTTCGCCGGCGCCATCGAGCACTACGTTGAGGATGAACTCCAGGCCAGCCAGTGCGGCTGCCTGCTCGATCTCCATGCGGCAGGCTGTGTCGGCTCGTCCGGCAACGTAGAGCAGCTCGCCGCCTTCCGCGGCCAGTGAGTGGACAGGGCCGATGGATTCGGCCGAGCAGATGCCCGGCACTACGATCTTGGCGCCCCCGCCCCAGCCGGCGTAGATGTGCGGCACGATGCTGCCGACACCGATCAGCAGGTCGGCCTCATATGCCAGGCGGTTCACTTTCAGGGGAGTGCCGCGCGGCGTTGTGCCAAGGTCAACGAAGGTGTCCGCATCCTTCCAGGTGTGGTTCAGCACGCTGACGCGGGCGCAGACCTCGTCGCCGAGGTGCTCCCGCATTTCCGCGCGCGTCATGTAGCGATGCGTGCCCAGGGCGACGATCACGGTAACGTCCCGATCGGGCACTCCAGCCTCATTGAGGACATCCAGCAGCACAGGAAGGATCTGCCGCTGGGGAGTGGGCCGGGTCACGTCGTCGGCCAGGATGGCGACCCTCCCGTGCGGCCTGACGATCTGGTCCAGGGGTGGAGCTCCGATCGGCCGGCGCAGTGCAGCGCGTACGTCGCGGCGCCAGTCACAGGGCCTTTGTGTCCGCGCAGGGCGGATGCTGTAAAGTAGCTGGCCCGGGGGCACAAGCGAAGGAACCTCGCTCCATGTGCTTACTGCTGGCGACTCCATCGGCATGCCTCAGCAGGACCCGCACTAGGGCGAGGCCCTATTTTACGGATTTCGCCTGCACAGACAAACTCCACCGTCCGGTTTTGGCCATCCTTGCAGGGCTGCAGGGGCACTGGTAGACTGTGCGCGCTGTGGGGTCCGGCATCGGACAGATCTCAGTCAGCAATCGCGAACGCCAGGAGGCGGGCGGCGCATGGAACTGAAAGGTCGCAGCGTCATTGTGACGGGATCGAGCAGTGGCATCGGGCGGGCTCTGGCCCTGGAGTTCGCCCGACACGGGGCGAACGTGGTCTGCTGCGCACGAAGGGAGGGAAAGCTGAGGGAGACCGCGGCGCTTGTCCGAAAGGAGGGAGGCTGCGCGCTGGTGGTGCCGACCGACATCGCGGAGCGCGCTCAGGTCCGGAAGATGGTCGCCAGCACGCTGGAGCGTTTTGGCCAGATTGACGTCCTGTTCAACAATGCCGGCAGTTTCGGCTCGATCGCGGGCGTCTGGGAGGTGGACCCGCAGGTGTGGTGGCACGATGTCACTGTGAACCTTTACGGGGCACTGTTATGCATCCGGGAGGTGCTCCCGCACATGATGCAGCGCGACGAGGGAATCATCATCAACATGGACGGCGGCCGGCCGACCGGCGGCACCGGCTACGCTTGTAGCAAGGCAGGCCTGATGGAGCTCAGCCGCGTCCTGATCCAGGAGCTCAAGACCGTTGGCAGCCACATTGTGGTCTTCAACGCCGGCCCCGGTCTCGTGCGCACGGAGATGACGGTCTACCAGGCTGAGACTGAAGCGGGGCGACGGTGGATCCCGTCAACGAAGCAGTGCCTGGACGCAGGCAGGGTCCGTCAGCCGGAGGAGATAGCCCGGGCCACGATCAGGGCCGTCTCGATTGCCAGGCCGGACCTCAGCGGGCTCTACTACGGACCCGACACGGACTTCTCGAAACTTGAAGGGAAGGCTTCTTGAACGTATATTATCAGCAGCCGGGTGTGCAGGAGGGAGCGTAGCGGGAGGGTGACTCGGGCTGCGTACTGGCGTAGCAGGAAAGGAGCGGCTCATGTCTCAGCGCATGCGTCTTGCCGCATACGCGTGTGTGGCTTTGATGCTCGCCTGTCAGAGCGTTCTTGCACAAGCGCCGACGTACGAGGAGACCATCCCGCCGGAGATCGTGAGGCTCTACGACCCCGGCATCGTGCATGGGGCGAGGCCGAAGGTCGTTTCGATTACGCAGCCCGTGATCTGGTTGCTCCGCGAGAAGCCCGACCAGGGCGGTGAGGTTTACGTGCTCGATATCAACTTCGAGAAGCTCTCGACCGTCCAGCGCAACGTCCTGATCAACTGGATTGAGAAGGGCATGAAGGTCGTTCTGTGGGGCAGGGAGCCCATAGACACCATTCCCTACCTTGTGCCGGGCGCGGCGGTGGGCTGGAGCCAGGCGGGCGAAGCATGCGAACTGACCGACCATGTGGTCAACACCGACTGCAGGCTGCTGCGGTTCGAGTGCGACGACAGTGCCAATCCCTACCGCGGCCTCGGGCAGGCTCCCGCCAAGTGCGAGGTGATCGCGGGCACCAAGTCGGTTGTGGTGGCAGGGCGCATTCCGGTCGGCCTGGGCAGCATCTACTTCGCTGCGCTCGATCCCAGTGAGAAGGGCAGGTGGCAGGAAGGGGCTGACAGAGACCGCTGGACCCTGAACTTCAAGCAGTGGATGATGGATCTGCCTGTGCCGGGCGCGGCTGAGACGCGCGTGGCCGAAACGGCTCCCCCTGCCGTCTACATGGGCACGAAGGATCGCATCCTGCTGAAGAACGGGGACGTCGTCAGCGGCACACTGGCCACGCAGGAGTTCCGGATCACCACTGACTACGCCGACCTGACCTTTCCGCGCGGCAGCCTCTGGTCGCTCTTTTTGGATGCTGGCGGGCGAAACTACGAGGTCATGATCCTGCGCAACGGGGACAGGCTCAGCGGTCTCACGCAGCCCGTGACCGTCAGGATAAAGCTCGAACTCAACGAAGAGATCGAGATCGCCAAGACCAAGATCAAGGAGATCG
>CAYYNS010000011.1:8736-13462 GCA_964473085.1 uncultured candidatus Brocadiaceae bacterium | reverse complement strand
GCGCCAGCGCAAAGAACATCCAGAACGCAGCCCTGATGGTCTGGTTCATAATGGTGATCCTTCCGATGCACCGTGGTGCGGGGATCGCTCGTTGCGCGCGCAACTCTGCACCTTGTTAGACGCTCGATGCGCTCAGAGGTTCGGTTTCGTTCGGGTTTGTGGCCTGGAAAGGTTGACCGCTGCTCCGGTCAAAGTTACCATGAAGCGCCAACCTGAGGCAACGCTCTGGCGGAAGATGAGGGGTCGTTATGGGCGAGGCCGACGAGCTGCTGGCATACCTCCAGGATGAGGTCGTGGCGCGCCGTCAGGAAGGGTGCGATACGTGGGAGATCGAGCGGGAAGTATCGCTCCTGAAAGACGGTGGCGTGCAGGGCGCGCTGGCGCGATTGCGGTCGCTGTGCGACGTTCTGGAGCGCCTTGAGCCAGGCGGTGATTTCCCCTACGCGGAGCCGGGCGACCTGGAGGCTATCCGGCGGGAGCGGCCGGACGGTCCCAGAAGCCTGGGCACGGGCGTCAGCCTGGAGGTGCTGGCCGATAAGACGCTCGGGGGGTGGACCGGACGCGTGGCGGGCTGCATGCTCGGCAAGCCGGTCGAGGGCGCCAGGCGCGCTCAGATCGTGGACGCGCTCGCCGCATGCGGCCATTGCCCCCTGGCGGACTACTTCCCGTCATCTGAGACCGTCGGGTGGGAACGGTTCGGGCTTCGCCGCCCAGGCCCGTCCGTCCTTCGAAACGGCATCACGCGGGGCGTGCGCGACGACGACACGGATTACACGATCGTGGGCCTGCGCATCATGGAGGCGCACGGCAAGGGCTTCACGCCTGCGGACGTGGCGCGGTTTTGGCTCGGGCACCTTCCATACGATAGGACTTACACGGCGGAGCGCGTGGCCTACCGTAACCTGGTCAACGGCATCTGGCCGCCCCGCAGTGCGAGCTGGCGCAATCCCTACCGTGAGTGGATCGGCGCGCAGATACGCGCAGACGCCTGGGGGTACGCCTGCCCCGGACGTCCGCAGGAAGCGGCGTCGCTGGCGTTCCGCGACGCCTCGATCAGCCACACGCGCAACGGCATCTACGGCGAAATGTGGGTGGCGGCCATGATTGCGGCGGCGTTCGTTGCGAACGAGCCCGAGCAGGTGATCCGGATCGGCCTGTCGGAGGTGCCGCGCAACTGCCGGCTCGCTGAGGCCATCGAGAACGTGCTCTCCTGGTGCAGGGCCGACAGGGAGCCGGAACAGACGACTGAACGCATCCTCGAGCGCTACGGCCACTACCATCCAGTCCACACGATCAATAACGCGGGCATCGTTGCGATGGCGCTCATGTGGGGGAAAAGTGACTTCACGCGAAGCATCTCCCTGGCCGTGATGGCGGGGCTTGACACGGACTGTAACGGCGCCACCGTGGGATCGGTGGTGGGCACGATGATCGGCGCTTCGGCCATTCCCGGTCACTGGAAGGATCCCTTGAACGACCACCTGGAGTCCCTGATCGCCGGCGACACTGACGCCCGGATATCCGACCTGGCTGGGCGGACGCTCAAGCTGCAAAGCCTGCGCGCAGACGAGTAGAGGCAGGCGGCGGCCCCGAGCGGATCGGGCAGGGCCTATACCCTACGGACATGACAATCTGCGAGCGAGAGACCGGCGGCAACGTCCTGTGCATCAGGCTAAGCGGCCTGGGAGACGTCGTGCACAGCCTCAACGCGCTGTCCCTTTTGCGCAGGCACCGTCCGCTGGCACACATCACGTGGATCGTCGAGGACCGGTTCGCGGGGCTGCTTGAGGGGCACCCGCACATTGACGCTCTCATCACGATCCCGCGGGCCATCTGGGGAAGGTCGCTGGGTAACCCGCTGCGGTGGGGGGGGCTGGTGCCGGAGATGATGGACCTGGCCCTGGGGCTGAGGCGCTCCAGGTTCGACGTCAGCATTGACTTTCAGAGCAGCATCAAGAGCGGGTGGCTGGTGGCGGCAGCCAGGGCTTCGTTGCGTATAGGGTTCGCGCCGCCGGTCTCCCGGGAGCTCACGCACCTGATGCAGAACAGGCCGGTCTGCGTCCCGGCGCATGGCTGTCACCGGATCGAGCGTGACCTTGCGCTGCTGGCGCCGCTGGGCATCCCCACTGAGTTCGAGCCGGCCGTGCTGCCGCTCAGCAAGGAGTTTACCGGGCCTGTTGAGCGCTTCTGCGCCGGCCTGCCGCGGCCGCTGGTGATCATGCACCCGGGCACGAGCGAGTTTGCGGCTTTCAAGCGATGGGAGCCCGAGCGGTACGCCGAAGTGGCGCAGCGCCTGATGGACGAGCGCGGGGTGTGCATCCTTGTTACCTGGGGGGCCGGCGAGGAGGCGCTGGCGCTCAGGGTCGCCGGCGCCACGGGTCATAGGGCGAAGATGGCCCCCCGCCTCACGCACCTTCAGCAACTCGCCTACGTGTTGGGCCAGGCGGACCTGTTCATCGGGAGCGACACGGGGCCGATGCACATGGCCTCGGCTCTGGGCCGGCCTGTGGTCGCCCTGTTCGGCCCGAAGGATCCGGTGGAAACGGGGCCCTACTGCAGCCGCGGCGAGGTCGTGGCGGCGCCGGTGCGCTGCCGGCCCTGCACCAGGCGCTGGTGCGCAGACCCCAGGTGCATGCGCGCTATCACGGTTGATCAGGTCTATGCGGCGGCCGTCCGCGTGCTTGATGGCAGAGGCAGCGTGCGCGCGAGCAGTGGAGTTATCCGTAAACCGTTCAGCGTTGGCTTTGAGCTGGGCAGGTGGCGGGGCGAGGCGAGCACCGGCTACAGCGCCCCTGAGTTCTACCGGTTCTTGGCAGGGCTTGCCGAGCACCCCGTGCCCGCTGTTTCGGCTGCAGCGGACACTTGTCCGCAGCGTGTTCAGGCGCCCGTGCCCGGCACTGCTGTCACCCTGCTGGTGCGGCGGGCCGCCGCGCAAAGGGGCAGGTGGAGGCTTGGCGCGCTGGTGCGCCCCTGGAGGACCTGGAACTGGTGGCGTTCGGCGCTGCGCCTCCAGCGCGCAGGGGTTCCCACGCGGCCCCCGGTCGCCTACCTGGAGGCCGGGCCTCTGTTTGCCCGGCAGCAGTTGCTGATCTCCGAGGATGTGGCTGGTGCTGTGCCTTTCCCGGTCGCTCTTGGGTCGGCCCCTGACCGCGCGGGCCTGGTCCGGTCCCTTGCCCGGCTCGTGCAGCGGCTCCACCGTGCGCGCCACTACCATGGGGCCCTGCGAACTGAGAGCATACTGGTGGGCCCATCGGGGGACCTGCTGCTGGATGGTCTAGGCTCTTGCTGGCGCCTGCCCTGGAGGGTGCCTTTCGTGTGGGAGGCCTTCTGCGGCAGGGAGGTCCGCCGGCTGCTGGGGAGCCTCAGGGACGTGCTTTCGGCGGGGGAGGCGGAAGAGCTTGTGCGCACGTATCGCAGGGGCATGGCCCCGGACCCGCTGCGCAGGCGCCTGCTCAGGTGGGCAATAGGAGCGCCGGGCCGCCGGGCCGGCAGGGCGTGAAGGCAGGAGGGGAAAGAAGCATGGCGCAAGCGGTTTTGGTTCTGGTGACGTGCGCCAGCCGCGAGGAGGCGGGCCAGATCGCCGGCTGCCTCGTGCGCGAGCGCCTGGCGGCGTGTGTTAACGTTGCAGGGCCCGTGCGGTCCGTCTTCAGGTGGAAGGGCGCCGTTGAGGAGCAGGCGGAGCACGTCCTGCTCGTGAAGACGCGCGCCGAACTGTTCGAGAGGCTTGCGGCGCGCGTGCGGGAGCTGCACTCTTACGAGGTCCCCGAGGTGATAGGGCTGCCGATTGTGCTCGGCCTTGCAGAGTACCTCGCCTGGATCGAACAGCAGACCGGGCTGCCAGAAGGATGAGCAGGGGTGCTCTCAGGGGCCCCGTGTTGGGCTGAGGCGCGCGACTAGGAAACGCGCAAGGGAAAGCTCGAGGGGCTCGGAGGTATTGGCGATGCAGTAGTCGGCTCTGAGGCGGCAAATCGCGCCGAGCTGCTCTGGCGTGGACCTCGGCATGGCCTCAGCCCTCACGGCGCTGTCAAAAAGCACCAGCCCGCAGGCATCCCTCTGGTTGAGCAACAGGTGTGTGAGGCTCGCTGCGAGCGTGCAGCCGTAGTCGTACTTGTCCATTGCCCCCGATGCGTAGCGCATGGAATTGCTCGAGTCCACCAGGAAGTAGGCGCGAAGGTTGGTCTCCTCCTCGTAGAGCTTGACGTAGAGGCGGTCGGCGCGCGTCCACTCGGCCTCTGCCTCTAGTGAAGTGATGGGGACCAAGCGCGGCGTCACGAGCTCTGCGCTGAAGGCCGTGCCGAGCGAGAGCGCTGCTGCCGCTATGGCCACGGAGGCCAGCCCGCCGTACGGCGGGCGAGTGCCATGTTTGACAGGGAAGCCGCTTTCTGGTAGCATTAATTTCTGTAGACCTACCTGTTTCTACCAGCCGCGCGTCATCTGGTTGGTTCGAGGCGCAGGGCTTCTATCTTTGCAAGGAGTAGCCGCTAATTGTTCATTGTCCGACGCCAGCGCTGCTGGCCCGGCGAGAAGGAGGACTAATGCCTGCCAATGCCTCCACCCCTCGGTGGACAAAGCAAAGGATCGTCGCTCACATTCAGGGGTTGAAAGACCGGGGGGAGGACCTATCTTACAACCGCATCGCCAGCAAGAGAGCGGGCCTGTTGAGCGCTGCGAATTATCACTTCGGCAGTTGGAGACGGGCTGTCGAGGCTGCCGGTATTGATTACGC
>CAYYNS010000011.1:0-8636 GCA_964473085.1 uncultured candidatus Brocadiaceae bacterium | reverse complement strand
GGCGTTGATCCGCAGACAGTCTATAAGAGGCGTCGCTGGAGTAAGGAGTTGATCAGGCGGGACATTAAGGAGGTCCGCGCCAGGGGCGAAAACCTGGCGGCTCCGGCGATGAGGGCAAGTCACCCCGCCCTCTACAGTGCCGCTTGCAAATACTTTGGCTCTTGGGTATCTGCGAGGCGCGCATCTGGGGTCCGCGGCAACTTCCGCAGACGTAAAGGCAAGTAGGCCCCTCATATCATGCCTTGATTGTAATCACATCCGAGCCCTATGATAGGGGGCGTGGGCAAGGGGCGCCGGTCGCAGTGCCCCATCCTCTTGGCCGGGTGACGGTGTGAGAGATATCCCCCTGCGGGAACAAGTGCGGACGTTGCTGAGGTTCCTGCGCTTCGCGTTGCCGCATTGGAAGCTGATGGTGGTGGCTTTTGGGGCGATGACCCTCACATCGCTGGCCGGTGGTGGGCTGCTGGTGTTGCTCAAGCCGGTTGTCGAGGGTTTCATAGGGGAGCAGAGGCCGTCGTACGTGCAGGCTCCGTCCGCTGTCGCACAGGCGGGCAGGGCAGATGCCGGTCGTCAGGAGGGGGCGCCGGCCTTGACGCGCTGGCAGGCGTGGAGGCGTGGTGTTCGGGAGGCAGTGCTCTCCTCACGGCCCATCCGCGCGTTGGTGGATTATGTCGGGCCCGGGCCGGACCAGATCAAGCATGTTGCCATCCTTATCCTTGCCGTCATAGCTCCACTGTGGGTGATCACGGCGTTCTTGGAGACCTACTGCACCGGGCGCGTGCTCTGGAACGTGATGGCGGACCTGCGGGTGGCGGTCTTCGAGAAGCTCTCGCGCATGCCGCTGGGGTATTTCGCTTCGCGGCGCACGGGCGACCTGATCAGCCGCCTGACCAACGATGTCACTACGACGCGTTCGGCGGCCCAGATGATATTCTCTGACGTTCTGAAGGATCCGCTGCAACTGCTGGTGTTTCTGGCCATTGCCATCTACTTCAGTTGGCAACTGACGCTTATCGTGTTGCTCGCTTTGCCGCCGCTGATGCTCCTTATGCAGCGCTACGGCGAGCGCATCCAGAGGTACGGGCGGCAGTCGCTGGAGAAGATCGGTGACATCACGGACTCCATCAGCCAGATGCTCACCGGCATCCGGGTGGTCAAGGCATTCGGCATGGAGGAGGAGGAGAACGCGGAGTTCCGGCAGCGCAACAGGGAACAGCTGCGGCGGGCCTTCAAGCTGGTGCGCAGCCGGTCGTGGGCAGAGAGCCTGCCGCAGCTCATCATCGCCGTCTCCATCGGGATCATCCTGCTTGTCGGACACTACTTCCTGAGCCAGGGCGTCGTCACGCTGGGGAACATTGCGCCTTTCCTCGGGGCGATCATGGTGATGCCGCGCTGCGTCAAAGGAATTGTGAAGACCTACGGGAAGTTGCGGTCGGAAATGGGCGCGCTGGACAGGATCTTTGAGATGCTCGACGAGGAGCCGCAGATGCAGGACTTGCCGGATGCGCGCCAACTGGACGGGGTGCGCCACGGCGTGAGGTTCAATCACGTCTGGTTCGCGTACGAGGACGAGCAGTACGTCCTGAGGGATGTTGAGTTGTATGTGCCCTGCGGGACGGTTTGCGCAATTGTCGGCGAGACCGGCGCGGGCAAGTCCACGATGCTCGACCTGATTCCGAGGTTTTATGACCCCGCCCGCGGCTCGGTGGAGATTGACGGCGTGGACGTGCGCCACATCAAGCGGGACAGCCTCCTCAGGCAGGTTGCGATCGTCTCGCAGCATCCCTTCCTGTTCAACCGTTCGGTGGTGGAGAACATCCGCTATGGGCGTCGGGATGCGACGCACCAGCAGGTGATCGCCGCCGCGCGGGCGGGGCACATCCACGATTTCATCGAGACCCTGCCGCAGGGTTACGACACCCTGGTTGGGGAGCAAGGCGGAAGGCTCTCGGGCGGGCAGCGCCAGTGCGTGACCATCGCGCGTGCGCTGCTGAAGGACGCGCCCCTGTTGATCCTGGACGAGGCGACCTCGAGCCTTGACAGCGAGTCAGAGCGCCTCGTCCAGGGTGCGCTGGGCAACCTGATGGCGGGCCGCACTGTGTTCGTGATCGCGCACAGGCTCTCGACGGTGCGATTTGCCGATGTGATCGTTGTGCTCAAGGCAGGTCGGATCGTCGAACAGGGCACGCACGAGGAGCTCTTGCGGCGGGGGGGAGAATACGCCAAGCTCTACCGGATCCAGTTCTCGGAGCTGGAACAGTCGGCTGCGGCTGCTGCGGGCGCGGGAACGGAGTCTTCGTGAGGCGGCGCGTCGCCCGGAAGGAGTGGTCAGATGAGCACAGGGAACGTGGTGGCCTGGCTGACGTGCCTGATCCTGGCGTTCTTTGCCTGCGTCCTGAGCGTGCGCAACCTCGGCACGGCGCTGCATCTGGAGAAGGAGATGGCAAGACTGGAAAGGAAGGTCGAGGGGATGTCAGAGCGGCCGAAGGAGGGCATTTCGGCCGAGCTCGCACGCATCCGCCGCTCGCTTGACAACGTTGCGGCTGAGCTACAGGAGATCGAGCAGTCTGAGCTGCCTGACGCGCCTGAGGACCTGAAGGCAAGACTGAAGGAGCTCGAGGCGCTCCTGCGGGACCTCAACGAGGCGCTGACGGACGCCTCCGGGCAGGACGCCGAGTGAGAGGCGCGCTACTCGCGCTCGTAATCTATCAGGGACAGGATGCGATAGGGCCGCAGCTTGTCTCTTCCCTTCAGGAAGCTCAGCTCGATCAGGAAGGCGCAGCCGACGATCTTGCCGCCCAGCTTCTCGACCAGCCGGCAGGAGGCAGCCATCGTCCCCCCCGTGGCGAGCAGGTCGTCGAGCATCAGGACCTTCTGGCCTGGGCGAACCGCATCGCTGTGCATGGCCAGGGTGTCCGTGCCGTATTCCAGCTCGTAAGTCTCCTCGACGGTCTCGGCGGGCAGCTTGCCCTTTTTGCGCACTGGGACGAACCCGGCGCCCAGCCTGGCGGCAACGGCGCCGCCCAGGATGAAGCCGCGGGCTTCCATCCCTACCACAAGCTCCACCCCCTCGCCCGCGAAGGGCGCCGCCAGCCCGTCCACCGCCTGGCGCAGGGCGCGACCGTCCTTGAGCAGGGTGGTTATGTCGCGGAACATGATGCCCCTTTTCGGGAAGTCAGGGATGCTCCGGATGCGCTGCTTGAGGTCTTGCACGGGCAAGGGCTCCTAACCGGTAAGGATCAAAGCACTATGTGGCGGTGGGGGCCTTTCCTGTCTCGATGGCCGCCTTGAGCCTGTTGAGCGCGCGGGCCTCGATCTGCCGGATTCGCTCGCGGCTTAGTCCCATGATCTTCCCGATTTCGCTGAGCGTCTTGGCCGGTTCGTCGTCCAGGCCGTAGCGCAGCGACAGGATTTTGGCCTCCCGCTCGTCAATGGACTCGATCATGCGGTGCAGTGTCTGCCGCTCCATTTCGTTGAGGACGATCTGCTCGGGCGACAGGGCGGCGCGGTCTTCCAGCAGCATCCCAAGGGTCGTCTCAGCCCCATCGGCGTCCCTGTGGCCCGTGGGCGTTGAAAGGCTTGTGATCCTGGCACGCGTGGCGTGCTCCAGAAGCACGGCCGTCTCCCTTCTGAGTCGCATTCCCTTGGCAATCTCGTCCACGGTCGGCGGGCGGCCGAGTTCCCCCTGGAGCTTCAAGGCCACCTGTTTGGCCCGCGCCACAGCTTCGAACATGTAGGCGGGAATCCTGACCATTCGGGCGCTGCTGTAGAGGGCGCGCCGGATCGCCCGCTCGATCCACCACGTGGCGAACGTGCTCAAGCGCACGCCCCTTCGCGGGTCGAATCGCTCCACGGCGCTGATCAGTCCCACGTTGCCCTCTTCGATCAGGTCGGGCAGCGACAAGCCCTTTCCCTGGAATGCCTTCGCAACGCTGACGACCAGGCGCAGATTGCACAGGATGAGGCGCTCCCTGGCTTTCTGGTCGCCCTTTTCCCTGTAGCGACAGGCCAGCTCCAACTCTTCATCCTTGCTCAGAAGGGGGAAGGAGCCGATCCTTGATAGGTAGCCTTGCAGGTCCGAGTGGCTGGTTCGTTTCTTGGTCATTACGCCCTGTGGCAGACAATGGGGCGATGCTGCAAAATGTCCGCGAAAGCCTTCCCTTCGGGGCGGCAGAAATCGCCGCGTGGTGTAATGCGCCACCGTGACGCGGGCAACCCAGCTTGAGATTCCCCCGCCTTCACTGCGGACTTGCGCGCGACAAGCACCAGGATCGCCGCCCTGTGCTGTCTGTCAGGGTGCCTTTATCCGGGCTGCGCTTCCGTGTGGGGCTCCGCCCCGCCACCCTCTGTCTCAGCGGGTGGCTGCGCGGGGCCGGGTCCTCCTTGCTGGGGCGCAGCGTCCGACTCGGTGGGCTGGACCTGCGCAGCGGGCGTCTCGGTTATTGTAGCGTGCGGAATGTTGAGACTTGAGCCACGCTCTGCCGGCGCTGGTGCGGCCTGCTGTTCGGCGCGCGCCCTGCGCTGGGGAGCCTCCTCGAGGGCTTTGCGGATGAGTTCCTGCGGATTTTCAGCAGCCTGCAGTTGTTCCTTACGCAGCACGATTCTCGGGCCGCCCTCGGCGCCTTCGGTTCCGGTCTCCGCACGCAGGCTCAGGCCGATCTTCCTATCGTCCGCGTCAACGCGCAGAACGCGCAGGTCCACAACGTCGTTTTCGGCAACGATTTCCTCTGGGGACGAGATCTTCTTGTCGCTCATTTCGCTGACGTGGAGCAGCCCCTCAAGGCCGTCCTCCAGCTCTACGAAAGCGCCGAAGCTGGCCAGTTTCGAGACGACCCCGCGCACCAGGTCCCCAGGCTTATACCGCTTGGGGATGTCCTCCTGCCAGGGATCGGGCTGAAGTTGCTTGAGGCCGAGTGCCACGCGGCGCTTCTCTGGTGAGACCTCCAGCACGACTGTCTCGACGGTATCGCCTTTTTTGAGGACTTCGCTGGGGTGGTTGACCTTGCGCGTCCAGGACATGTCGTTGATGTGCAGCAGGCCGTCTATGCCCTCTTCGATCTCAATGAAGGCGCCGTAGCTGGTGAGGTTGCGCACGCGGCCCACCACGCGGGTGCCCGGCGGATAATTCTGCTTGACTGCCTCCCACGGGTTCTGCTCGACCTGTTTCATGCCGAGGCTGATCTGTTCCTTCTGCGTGTCTATGTCCAGCACGACCACGTCTACGGCGTCTCCGATCGCGACCACTTCGCTTGGGTGGTTGATGCGGCGGGTCCAGGACATCTCGCTTATGTGGACCAGGCCTTCGACGCCCTCTTCCAGTTTCACGAAGGCGCCGTAGCTCATGAGGTTGACCACTTCGCCGCGCACGGTCGAACCCACGGGGTATTTCTTCTCGATGTTGACCCAGGGGCTGGGAGTCTTTTGCTTAAGGCCGAGGGCGACCTTGCCCTTTTCCTGGTCTACGTGGAGGATTCTGACCTCGATCTCGTCGTCTATGGCCACCATCTCGCTGGGATGGCTGATGCGGCCCCAGCTCATGTCCGTGATGTGGAGCAGGCCGTCTATGCCGCCCAGGTCCACGAAGGTCCCGAAGTCCACGATGTTCTTGACCTTGCCGGTCCGAATCTCTCCCACCACCAGCTTGGGGAACAGGCGCCTTTGCATGACCTTGCGTTGGCTTTCGATGAGCTGGCGGCGGCTCACCACGATGTTGCGCCTGTCCTCATCTATCTTGAGGATCTTGCATGTGAGCTGTTGGCCGATGTAGTCAGCGATCTCGCCTGGGCGGCGGATGTCTACCTGGCTGGCCGGCAGGAACACCGGCACGCCGATGTCCAGCAGAAGGCCGCCCTTGATCTTGCGCATCACGCGGCCCGTGACGACGTCGCCCTCTTTGCAGCGGCTCGTGATCCGCTCCCAGCTACGGATGCGGTCTGCCTTCCGCTTGGAAAGCTGCACGATCCCCGCCTCGTCTTCGACCGCCTCCAGGAGGACTTCCACCTTCTCGCCGATCTGGATAGCGTCGGGGTTTTCCCACTCGGCTTTCGGGACGACGCCTTCGCTCTTGTAGCCGACGTCAATCATCACCTCGTCGTTGGTGACGTCCACCACGCGGCCTTCCAGCACGGTGTTGACGCTGTAGTCGCGCACCGATTCGTCGAGCTCATGATCGAGCTGCTGGTCACTGAGGCCGCTCAGAGACTGCTCGACCTGGCGTTCGATCTGTTCCTTATCAATGCCCAGTTCGGCGAGGATGTTGCGTTCAGGCATACGAGGGTCCACAGTTAGAGGTTGCGGTTCACGCTTCCTGGCGAACTGCTTTTGGTGCTCAGTGCCCGCGTCGGCATCCCGAAGCCCTCCGCCCCAGGTGGTGCCGCAGAAAGCCCTGCATTCGCGCTATCTGGTTCGCGATGGCGCTCATGATAGCGGCGGGGTCGCGATCCTTGGGCCACACGATCTTGCCGTACGCCACGGCTACCCTTGCTGGCGTCGGCAAGCTCCTTGTGCGGGGCCAGCACCTGAAGGCTCCCTCAACGCACACGGGCAACACCGGCACGCCGAAACGCGCGGCAATGGCGCCGACACCGGGCTCGAATACCTTCAGCGACCCGTCGCTGGTTCGTGTCCCTTCCGGGAAAAGCAACAGCGCCTCGCCGCGGCGCAGGAGCCTCAGGATCGTGCGGACCGCCGCGCCGTCTATCCTGTCTTGGCTGACGGGATGTGCGCCCAGCAGCCGGATCGCGACGCTGAGCCCCGGCACGCGGAACAGGCTGCGCCGCGCCAGGTAGTGAACGGGCCGTTGCAGTGCGATCCCTATGAGCACAGGATCCAGATAGCTTTGGTGATTCGAAGCAATCAGGACCCCGGTGAGCCGCTCAGGATTCGGCACGTTGAAGTGCCGCACCCCCGTCAGGCAGGTCATCACCGGTCCGAACATGTAACGACACACCGTTGAGATAAGAAAATAGAGCGTCCTGCTGAGCCAGCCTGGTTTCATCCCTTGCCTTCCAGGCGAGCGGAGGTCCGCCACAGCTTCGCTGCGCGGCGCTCAACCTCTTCTTGCAGTCTCGCCACCACCTGATCCACGCCAAGGTGCGTGCTGTCAATGACCAGCATGTCGGAGGCGCATCGTAACCCGCCCACCGAACGGGACCTGTCGAGCATGTCGCGCCTGTCTACGTCCGCGCGCACTTCCTCCAGGGTCATCTGAGCGCCCGACTCGCGCAGGTCTTTGAGCCGCCTTCGCGCTCGCACCTCCGGGGAGGCGTCCAGATAGACCTTGAGCTCTGCCTCAGGCCAGACTTCAGTGCCCTGATCGCGGCCTTCCGTCACCAGGTTTCGGCCCTGGCCGAACCGCCTCTGCAATTCAATGAGCGCTCTGCGCGCAACCGGATCGTCCGCAACGTGGCGGACCTGTTCTGTAAGTTCCGGGCTACGTATCTGTGCCGTCACATCCTGGCCGTCACAGAGCACGCGACGCTGCTCGCCCCGTTGCACGAACTCGATCCTTGCCGTTCGCGCTGCTTGTGCAACGGCGGCCGGGTCCTTCAGGTCTACACCTTCCTTGAGGGCTTTCCAGGTGGCGGCCCTGTAGAGGGCGCCCGTGTCGAGGTAGTCGAAACCGAGCTGCTCCGCCAGGGCGCGAGCAACGGTGCTCTTGCCTGCCGCGGCAGGACCGTCAATCGTAACGATCAAGCCCTCTTGCCCTCCTGGTCGCCTTCCCACGCCAGCGGGGTGCAAAGGCCAACTGGCTGAAGCGAGGCATCAGGATAGCAGATTTGCCCTTGCCCCGCAACTTCATCTGCGCCGCCAGGCTGCTTATCGGCCTGAGCGGGCAGCCTCGAGCTTGGGATAGGCGGCCCACCGCACGGCGTCCACGCACATCCGTACGGCATCTGCGCCTGTGTCCTCGTCCCCGATGTCGGGCACGGCGCAGAAGGCCACCACCCGCCCCTTGCCAAAGGGCCGCGCAGACGCCAGGGGCACAGGACCACGACCGGTAGCAGAGCTGCTAATGAACCAAGGAGTGGCCAGGATGACTGAGGCAGGGGGAGCGATGATCGCGGGGGCGGCCATGTCGAAGAAGACCCGATTGATGCCGGCCGTGATGGGGTGTCTCTGGGCGGGCACGCCCATGGCATGGTGGCGCGGGAAATCGCGCGGCGCCTTCTCATCAACGCTCATGCGACCGGTTCGGACGCCGATCTTGAACTGCCCCAGCAGCAGGGCGTCGAACGTTGTGCCGCGAGGCTGAGGTCCCTTCTTGATAAACCTCGGGGAGCCGAAGAAGACGAGGCCGCCGCCCGCTTCCACGAACTTCACGATCCGCTTCGTCTCCGCCTTCGTATATGGCAGCAGTTCCGCCCCCTCGCCAGGGTCGCGGATGAGCAGCACGGCGGCGTCCTTGAGGTCTTCATCCTCAAGCGCCCGGTTAATCTCCCTGGTCTTGATGCCTGCCCTGCGGAAGGTGGGCGCCATTTCGGCGGGGACCGACCCGCCGCGATACCTGTCTATGAGCACCAACGGCTCGGCCAGCCCCTTCTCGCTTCCGGGTCCGGCCCGTCTTTTCTGTTCGGCTTCCTTTTCGCGCTCGGCCTTTTCCTTTTCAGCGCGGGCTTTTTCCTGGGCCGCTGCCC
>CAYYNS010000010.1:2095-13779 GCA_964473085.1 uncultured candidatus Brocadiaceae bacterium | reverse complement strand
TGTCGGACTCTCGCTGAGCGGCCACGTGGTGTGGGGCCAAGTCATCCCGATGGAGGATCCAAGAATCTACTTCGTCTCTCTTAGCGCAGACCCCGGCGCCAACCTGGGTATGGTCATCCGCCCGCCCATCTCGGCACGCGCTGTCGAGTGCTGGCTTCAGACGGCCCCGACACTCACCCTCGACGGAGTGGTCCAGCCGTCTGCCGACGCTGTTGTCGAATTCCTCAGCCGGTTCTGGTTGCCTGACGAGAGCATCGTCTACATCGGCAAGGCAACACGTATGGACCGCAGGTCTCGCCAGTTCTTTCGCCACATGCTGGGCAGGCGTAGCCCGCACGCCGGAGGACACTGGATCAAGACGCTCTCTTGCCTGGACCGACTGCACGTGTACTATGTGGAATGCCTTTCGCCGGACGTGCCCTTGAACAAGGAATGCTGTGCGCTCCGTGCCTTCGGGAGCCAGGTTTCCGCATGCACCAGGTCGCGCCTCCTCGATCCCGAGGTGGTTGTCCCGTACGCCAACCTGAGGGACGCGGACGGCAAACGGAAACAGAGCTCTCTCTGCCATAGCGTCCTCCGCTAGACGCCGGGTGACGGCACGGCGAGCGTCTCACGCTTCGCCTTCTGCCCGGTGAACTCCTCCCACCTCTGGACAATGACGTCGCAGTAAAGCGCGTCGACCTCCATCATGAAGCACCGCCTGCCCGTCTGCTCGCACGCGATGAGCGTCGAGCCAGAGCCACCGAACAGGTCCAACACGTTCTCGGCCGGGCGGCTTGAGTACTGAATCGCACGCACTGACAGCTCGACGGGCTTCTCAGTTAAATGGACCATCTTCTGCGGCGGGACCTTCTTGACGGTCCACACGTCCGTGACGTTCGGCGGGCCGAAGAACTTGTGCGCGGCCCCTTCCTTCCAGCAGTAGAAACACCACTCATGGTTCCCCATGAAGTCCTTGCGCGTCAGGACCGGATGCTCCTTGACCCAGATGATGGCCTGGCTGAAATAGAAGCCAGCTTCTGCGAGCGCCGGCGGATAGTTCTTTAGGTTCCCATAGCCACCCCAGCAATACAGCGAGCGCCCGGGCTCCAGGACCCTGGCAATCTGCCCGAACCACGCTCTGAGCAGCCTGGCAAACTCCTCGTCGCTGACGAAGTCGCCCGCCAGCGGCCTGTCCTTGGGGCGGAGTTTCTCGGTCGTCGCGTGGGCAGGTGCGCTTCGGATCGCCGCGTCCATGCCCTGCTGGCCCATGCATTCCCCGGAGGCGGCAGCCAGCGCGACGGCGTTGTTGCTGCGTGAGGCGTTCTGGACGTTGTAAGGCGGGTCTGCGTTCACGAGGTGAACCAGCGCGCCGTCCAGGAGCCGGTCCACGTCCCCGGCCTTGCCGGAGTCACCGCAGAGCAACCGATGCTCGCCGAGCACCCACAGATCACCCGGGCGCGTCACCGCCTCGTCCGGCGGTTCCGGCACGGCGAACGCAGAACGCGACACCAGTGACAGCAGTGACGGCGTTTTCGCTACTCTGTACAAACACGCCTTGACCTGCTCTCCCCATCCTCTTGCGCTTGTTCGGCGCACAAAGGGGGTATAGGGAAAGAGCGTCACCGCGTATGTACAAGGCGTGCATTTTGCTGTCACTGCCGTCACCAACCGTCATGAATGCCCCCTGTGTGGCCCAGACGCCGTATCGCGGTGACAGCGTTGCCGTCACCGTGCTGTCACTTGCCGTCACCATGCTGTCACTCTCTTGCCCTTATGAGGTGCACATCAGAACGGCACATCAGGTTCGAGTATCCAGGTCCTCCCGCGCGTCCCGCTGCGGTCCTGCCGCGCTACGATGCCAGCGGCCTTGAGCTGTGGCACAAGTCGTCGCAGACGCACGCCGAGGACATGCGGTGCCGACGGCCAGCGCTTGCCCTTGATGATCTGCTTGGCCTTCTCCAAGCCGTGCTCGTCTTCAAGCATCCGCTCCAGCGTATCCAGGAGTTCGGATGCGCTGCCTTCCCACCGCTGGTCGCCCGCCAGCCTCAGCAGCAGCGCTCCCACAGGGTCGGCTTCCAGCATCTCGTCGCTCGCCTGCCTGCGGTTGGCAGCGTAAAGCTCCAGGAAGTCCACGCCCTTCCAGGCAGGCACTTGATGCAGGGCCGGCTCGGCGGCCTTCACCCACGTGGCGAAATCAAGCATCCGCGGGCGCCTGTAAGGCGAGATGGTCACGTTGGCGCGATTCTTCAGAGCTACCACAGCCGCATTGAGCAGGGCGCCCAGGATTCGCGGGGAGGCCTCGCGAGCCTTGCGCCATAGCTCCCCCTCCGTCTGCGCTCCCTCAACCGGCGGGCAAGCGACGGCGACAGCTCTGTCCATAAGGTCCTCGCCCAGCCCCGCGATGTCGATGCCGTTCAGGATGATTGGTTGGCGCACCTGGACTACGGCCAGCTCGTTGTCGGTGTAGAGGCGCCGTGTGGCCTGGCCGCTGCCCGTGGCGATTGAGGACAGGAGATCGCTGAGCCACTTGGGCACGCCGGAGAGATTATCCAGAGCCAGGACGTGCGTCCCGGACGCCGCAGCGAACAGGTCCCGCCCCTCGCGTGGGGGCGAGGCGACAAGCGTGCCGTCCGGGCCTGCCGGGTCCACCAGGAGCCGCAGCAGACGAGTTCTCGTAGACTTCCCAGAACCCGCCGCACCGGTGAGGAGCAGCAGGGCGAACGGTCGAGCGGGCTGAAGACATCCGAGCAGCCACGCGGTCACCAGAAAGGCGTCCTCGGCGGGGAGATTCAAGAGGTCTGTCAGAGCCTCAAGGTCTTCTACCGCCGCGTCTTGCGCCGGTTCAGGCAGGGGTGCCAGAGCCTCGCTCGTACCGAACAGGACCGGCGGCCGATCCACGACGCGCCAGCCGTCGGGCGTGATCTCCACGGCCCTCGTGTCGTCATGGCCCAAGTCCAGGTAAAGGCTGCCCCCGTGCTCCGCAATCCGCGTGAACACCTCCTGGCGCGATCCCTCGAAGCGGGCCTTACCTATGAGGGCGGCTACGACGTCGCCCACGTCGCCGGCACGGGCCGGCTTGCCGTACTCTGCCAGGTAGCGTTGCCTGAGCCACGAGGCGAACGGACCGGCCCGCACGTCAAGCCGCAGGGCGCGGCCGGAGGGCATGACCGCCCAGGCGCCGCCGTCGAGGGCGTGCGAGAACTCTACGGGCTCGCAGAGGGCTAGCAGCCTCGTTGCGGCGGTCTCGCTCTCAGCATTCGGGTCCTGCCACGGGAGCGCCTCGCCAAGCAGGGACTCGAGGTCGGCACCCGCCCGGAGCCGGTCATCAAGGTCCGCGTCAGAACTGAGAATGCCCCCGCCCTCGGGCGGGATGTAGCTCACCTCGCACTGAACGTTCCGAAGAGCACGCCCTAGGCGGTCGCGCCACTCGGCGCCGGGCCCGTCCGGATGAGGCGCCATCACAACCGACCGGCCTGCCAGCAGGGCTTGCAGGTGCTTCAGGCACTGTTTGCCTGGATTCGCACCCGGTGTGGCGACAACCGGCAAGCCGGCCAGTGCGCTGAGTGCAGCAGCAGCGTCTGCTTCGCCTTCCACCACAAGGACCAGTTCGCCGTCAGCATCTGACAGCGGCCACGGACACATGAGGCCATTCTTGTCGCCCTTGACTGACAGGCACTTGGGAGCGTCTTCTCCCCGACCAAACGGCTGGCTGTCCGCCCGGTGCCGTCGCCAACCGGTTATCTCGCCGTCGGGACGGCGCATGGGGAAGCGCACTTCAGCGGCCTGACCACCTTGCCTATGGGCTACGGCCCCCAGAGCCTCCAGCGCTTCCGGTGTCCAGCCGCGACGTCGGGCAAGCTCGTGAAGCGGGCCTTCAGGGGGCGCGCTGGTGCAGTCGGAGCGGTCAAGCAGGAGATGCTGGTCTCTCAGCCAGTCGAAGGCACCAGCAGCGTCGCAGCCGCGGACGGCCTTTACGAGCCCCACCGCGTCGCCGCCCTGCCCGCATTTGTGGCAGTACCATGCGCCCGGCTTGTCCCCTCCGAGCACGCAAGCTGGGTGCCCCCCGTCGTACTCGTGTTCAGCGAGCGGACACCTGCATGCCGTACGGCCGCCAATCTGCCGGACGTCCAGCCCAAGGGCCTCAGCCACTCGCCGAACGTCCAGCGACGCCAGGTCCGCTTCTGTGAAGACCCTTGAGCTCATGGCCTCCTCTCCGATCGTGTCCATTCCGGATCATTGACTGCCTGTTATCTCACCCGCGCCGGCTCCCTCAGCCTGAACGAGCGCACGTTGCCACGCTTGGCGGTCAGCTTGCCGGCAAGAGATCGTCTTGACTCAGGTAAGCCAGTGGCGAGGATGCAGCGTCCGGGTTCAGCAGCACTCCGCCCAGGACGGCCCGCTCGGCCTGAACGTCACGCGGCCCCGCTTGCGGTGGTGCCGTGCTGACCGATTCCTTTCGCATCCTACCTCCGTTTATGTGGTCAGTTTGACCACATTCTGGTCCCTGCGTTACGAATCGGCACTTGTGGTAATTTGCGCGAAGGTCATAGCCGTAACATGGCGACGCCTGTAAGCGGCTTGCCGACATGCTCCAGAGCAGAACATGCCGTCACTGCGCTTCGGCTCGAATTGCCTGTTGCACTGGGCACAGGACCGTCCGCGCGCCCTCCGCCTTCCTTCGTGGCGTCGTTTTGCGTCGGCCCTGTTCACGCACTCCTGGGAGCAGTACAGCCTGAAAGGTCTGTAGCAGTAGAAGGTCTCACCGCATATGGCGCACTGGCGCTTGTAAGATCCTTGCCTGTCACGGCCATAGACAGAGGGCCACTGACTCCGCTCTTTCTCCAAGCCTTCGTGCCACCTGCGCAGGTGGTCTTGTTCGAGCTGCCACTCATGCTGCCGACGGTACCAGAGCTGGCCAGAACAGGCGCGCCGAAGGGTGTTCATTGCTTACCTCCAGATTCGCCCCCCAGGTTCTGCCCTGTCCGGGCAACGGCCTGTTCACAAGCCCGGCGGTCGGACTCTGAGCACGCTGAGTAATCGGCATATGGCTTGTCCTCCGATCCCCTCTTGCGCGTGAGCCGAAGGATCACGGGCTTGCCGTGAAGCTGCGAGGTGTCTGAAGCATGAGCGACGCCGATCGCCCGGCAAAGGCCGCTCAGGGCCACGCGGCGGTCCCCAAACCAGCCCCGCAGCTCCTCTTCGGATCGCAGCCCCTTGAACGCCTCGCCGGCGTCGCACCCCCTGACGCCCTTCACGAGTCCAACCGCGTCCCCGCTCTGGCCACATTTGTGACAGTGCCAGAGATGCACCTTCTCCCCGCCGAGCTGACAGCGTGGATTCTGGTCGTCATGCTCGTGACCAGTGACGGGGCAGCGGCAGTAGTGTGCGCTGCCGGTGCTGTGCGCTTGTAGCCCCAGAGTCTTGGCCACCTGTACGATGTCCATCTCAGGTGCGGCGCGCATTGCTCACCTCCCCCACGCCGTCCTCCTGCGGCCCCCGCCCGCGGCGGATCAGGATGCCGCGTAGCCTCTGAACGTCGGGTTCGCTCCACATCAGCCGGCCGCCGAACCCCTTTGGCGGAGTGGGGATCTGCCGATCCCTTAGAAGCCACTGTAGGTACGCGTAACTGACGGCAAAGCCTTCCGCCTTGAGACGGTCGATGACTTGGACAGTGCCTTCCATTGCTCCGATTCTCCGGTTCTACCCTATTGAGTAAACGAGCAGACTACTCAATGGAGCACGAGAACCGGACAAAACCGGACAAAGGCAGACAAAGGCGGACACAGGGCTGAAGGTACTACGCGGTTAGGCGGCGAGCTGGCGAATCATGCGTCGTCTTCATCGTCCTCGTCGTCGTCGCGCTTGGGCTTGGGCCTACGGCCGCTGCGCGATGAACGATATGAGGAGTTCATTTGCTGGATCTTGTCGCTCTGTGATTCATGCAGCCGGCTGCGAGCATCTGTCGCGAGTTCCTTGCGCATCGCCTGTAGCGCGACCACTTCGGCTTCGTCCCGGGCCGGCATCGCGCCGCGTTTCTGCGCCAGTGCCATTACGGCCTGCGCCCCCGCCTGAACCAAATCGTAGGCACGCTGCTCGGGCCTGGTCCAGTCGCGTCTTTCGTTCAGTAGGGCCCAGTCCACCTTCGGGCAGCCCGGCCACACAGATGGCAACCACCTCTGAGCCCAGTCGAGCATACACTGCAGATCTGCCTGGGAAGATACGAATGTGCTTGCCGGCGGAGCATCGATCTGCTTCTCGGCGCCAGACCCTTCGGGGGTCTTCTCTTTGCATTCAGCGCACCAAGGCACTTGCCGCCTGGCATCGTGCAAGTACTTCCCGGTGCGAATGCGGTCGGAGACAGTCTGCCTGTTTTCACCGGTTCGCTTTGCGAACTCAGTCTGTGAGATGAACTCCACGTCTGGACGTCCGCAGGATGGACAGTGTCTCTGCGTCCACAGCCGGGGGGAACGCCCCCCAATGCCGTCGAGTCCCTGCCCGGCTGTTTTAGCCTGCTCAGCGCCAGTTGACTCAGGTACCGCGTGTCTCTCAGCGCTTTGCCCACTCCCAGCGGCCAGGCGTTGCAGCCCCTCCTGAATGGCACGCTCAATGCCGCCAAGCTGGCCGCAGAGCTGTCCCAGGTTCTCCACGCGGACTGACAAAGGCTCCGAGTCCGCGTTGACCACCTCTACCCGCTCCACATGGCCTTCGCCCTTCACTATTGGACGCCACACGCCGGGCACGAAGCTCAGCGGCCCCCCGGGCTCGACACCTGCGACGCCCGGAGTCCGCAGGTGGTCCCGCAGGTATCTGACGTCGTCACGGTCGCCACGGCTGCCCTTCTCCGCGAGTTCCCCTTGTTCAGTCAGCCGCCACTCGCCTTCCCCTTCGGACGGCTCCACGTAGACTTCCTGCCCCGCCTTCCATGCCGCTTCCCACAAAGCCCAGCCTTCCGCAAGCGCTGGCTCTGTGGCCTGCGCAAGGCCCGCCTGCCCGGTGAACCGGAAGCGCACCGCCACGACCCTCGTGTCCCCAACCGCGCGGAGACGCAGGGACAGTCTGCGCTCGACGAGCCCGCCCGCCACAAGAAGCCCGAGTCCTTGGCCCTCAAGGTGGGATAGCTCGGGAACGTCGCCCCACGCCCTAGGCACTCGACGCAGCAGCTGGATCGCCGCCTCGACGGCCTCGCGGCTCGGTGGCACAGCGTCCGTCGTCGTGTTCTCTCTCACCATGTTCCTTCTAGCACTATCGGCGGGCTCGGCTGCCACGAATGGCTCTGGGGAGCAGAGCCGCGCCGGGCCAGGCGGCCGGGACACCCGTTCTTCCTGCCGTAGTTCGCAGCCCGGCCTCAGCGCCCAGGAGTATAGGCACGATGGCCGGAAGGGCGCAACGTAACAACGGCGCCGAACCACGATGGGCGGGACCGCCGTGTCGCCACAGCGCAGCCTGCCCTTGGTCTCTTCATCCGCCTGCTGCACCACGACCTTCGCCTTGTGGATGGTGTCGTGAGAAAGTCCAGCAACGGAGGCGAGCTCGCGTTTTCTATCTACCGGCGCGGGACGTTTCTCAGAATCGTGACAAAGGTCCGTCCACGCGCCCCGGTACGCCTTGGAGATCGTGTCGTGGCTGAGGCCTGCCATTCGGGCGAGCTCGTCGTCGGTGTCAAGTGCTTCTGCAGAATCCTGACGACCCACTCCGAGCCAGTTGCCGCCGCGCCGCCTCAGCTGCCGATAGGCCGGGTCCACCTTGCCCGTCCGATCCATCTCCTCCTGGATGTCGCCCGTAGATATCCGGCGCGCTCTCGGCCGCCTTCACGACCTCCCTGGCCCTCTCGTAAGTGTGCCCACTCATGCCGACGGCCTTGGCGACCCTGTCTGGCGTGCGGCCCTTCGTATGTTCGGGCAATTTGCCCGAACGTTCGGCGTTCGGGTGACCTTACCCCTCCTTGGCTGCTGCTCGCCCCCGCTCCTCTAAGGCCCTCCCCATGGCGACGGCCTCACTAGGCGTGAAATTCTTGCGCACGGCGTTCTCGCCGGTCACCCCAGTGTCGACCGCTTCGGCCAAATTTGGCGAAAGCGGCCTGTGGCCACCCGACCGCCGCTGGTTCTCCTTCGCCCGGGCGGACAGACGTCTTCTATACGCAACACCAGCTCCGCTTTCTGGTAGGCGGTGAGGTTGCGCCGCCCCAGCTGGTTGCGAACGACCCAAGCCTTTGCCTCCCCCATGTTGCCCAGCTTCACGGACACCGTCTGGAACGCGATACCATGCCGCTGGCAGATCTCCAAGCAGTTGTGGCCATCAGGCAGGATTCCTCTGCTTGCCCACACTACGAGCGCATCCGGGCATCCCTCTGAGCGCAAGCTTGCCTCCAAGGCACTGCGTGCCTGCGGCCTAAGAGGCACCAGAAGGCTTTGGAGTCCGGGATCGACTCGCGGCATGGACTCAGGCCGAACGCGACCGCACACCCGCCCCGCGCCTTCTCAGCCCCCGCGCTTCAGAAACATGTCGCGCACGGCAGACAGAGCGTCTGTGCTCTGCCCTCGACTTCCACTTACCAGAACGTCCAGCCGCCCGTAGCCATCCTCCGACCGGTCACGCTCTCGCGGGCTGCCGCCCCAGCCGCAGAGGGAGTCGGTTACCACCAGCTCCATGGCTCATTCCATCGGCAACTCGCCCTTCAGCATAGTGCTGCGACCCTATCAGAGACAACCCCGAAGCCGATTCTCGCGCTCCGTTCTGGAAGGCGTCTCCACTGAGGAATCCGCGATGGGATTTGCCCTGGGACCGAGGGGGGTGATTTGCCGCGATCACGCGAGTGTTGGTATAATCCGCTTCTTCCGGCACGTGTCGGCTGGGTTCATGGTGGGGTTTGCAATGACAGTCCGGGCGGGGCTGATCTTGGCGTTAGCTGGCGTCGTTGCTGCTCTGGCAGGTTCGTGCGGCGGGAATCGGGAGACTGCGCTGTCGGTTGCGGGTTCCACGTCGATGCAGCCGTTCGTCGAGATGCTCGCGGAGGAGTTCATGGTTGTGAGGCCAGGCACAAAGGTCCTGGTCCAGGGCGGCGGTTCGACGGCCGGCATTCAGGCAGTGCGCGAGGGGGCGGCGGCTGTCGGGATGGTGTCGCGGGAGCTCAATCAACAGGAACAGGACCTGACAGCCGTAGCTATTGCGCGCGACGGCATAGCCGTGATCGTCCACCCCTCCAACCCGATCAGCAGTCTGTCCAGGGGGCAGGTGAAGGAAGTATTCGACGGTCGCACGACGGACTTCAGGGATTTGGGCGGGAAGCCCGGCCCCATACGACCCGTGGCACGGGAGGAGGGGTCGGGGACACGCGGGGCCTTCCAGGAGCTTGTCATGGACGGCGCGCCCACGACGCCGCAGGCCCTCGTCCAGAACTCGAGCGGTTCGGTGCGGGAGATGGTCTCCAGGGACCCGGCCGCAATCGGGTACATCTCGTTGGGGCTTGTCAGCGAGTCCGTGAAGGCGGTGAAGATTGACGGCGTCGAGGCCAGAGGCGAGAACGTCAAGAACGGGACATACAAGCTGGCGCGGCCGTTCTTGCTGGTCATCCGCGGCGAACCAGGGGGCGTCGCGAAGGAGTTCATAGACTACATCCTCAGCGACCCTGGCCAGCGTCTGCTGGAGCGGGAAGGCTTGATCCGCGTCCGGTAGTACTCCCCTCAACACCGGCGGCGGGTTCTATGCTGACCGGAGGCTCTCTGGGTTGGGCAGAATGGCGAGGAGAAGCTACCAGGACTGGGCCATCGAGAAGGTTCTCTTCTTCTGCGCCCTGTCGGCGATCTCCGGGCTGGCCCTGATCGCGGTCTTCATCCTCCACGAGGGTCTCCCGATAGTCTTCGCGAAGGGCCTCCGCGGGTTCGTGCTGTCGACCAGGTGGGAGCCGCTGGCGGGCCGATTCGGCATACTGGCGATGATTCTCGGGTCAGTTGCCGTCACTGCTGGCGCGCTCCTGATCGCCGTTCCCCTGGGGCTCGCAACGGCCATCACGCTGACAGAGTTCTGCCCCAGAGGTCCCGCGAGCGTCCTGAAGGGGCTGATCGAGCTCCTAGCCGGCATCCCCTCCGTGGTCTACGGATTCATAGGCCTTGTGGTGCTAGTGCCCCTCATAAGGACGCATCTGGGGGGATCCGGTTCCTCTGTGCTGGCCGCCAGCATCGTGCTGGGCATCATGGTGCTGCCGAACGTAGTGAGCATCTCCATGGACGCGATACTGGCTGTCCCGCAGAGTTACCGGGAAGGCTCGATTGCGCTCGGGGCCACGAAGTGGCAGACGGTCCGGCGCGTGGTGCTGAGAGCAGCCCGGTCAGGGATAGTCGCCGCGATCATCCTTGGCATGGGCCGGGCCGTCGGGGAGACGATGGCAGTAATCATGGTTGCAGGGAACTCGGTCCAAGTGCCGAAGTCCGTCGTCGGTCCGGTGCGTACCTTGACCAGCAACATCGCGCTGGAAATGGGCTATTCTGCTGGCGAGCATCGCCAAGCCCTGTTCGCCACCGGCGTCGTCCTGCTCATCATGATAATGGCGCTGAACAGCATGGCGGTCTGGGCCTCGCGAAGGCAGGTTCGGGCATGATCTGGCCACCCCGGGCTCAAGAGAGGGTTGCGAGGCTGCTGCTCTGGCTGTGCACGGGCCTCGCAGTGGCAGTGCTGATCTTCATCGTGACGTTCGTGTTCTACCACGGCCTACCTCAACTGCGTCCCTACTTCCTGCTTCAGCAGCCAGCCAGAATGGGCAAGGAGGGAGGGGTCTTCCCCTTCATCGTTGCTACTCTGTACATGACCGGCATCGCGGTGCTTGTGGCTGCGCCCCTTGGTATCGGCACAGCCATGTATCTCTCGGAGTACACGCGGGAAGGCAAGCTGACGGCAGTGATACGGTTCGGGGCAGACTGTCTGGCCGGTGTCCCCTCGATAATATTCGGCCTGTTCGGTTTCGTCTTCTTCGTGATTCGTCTGCGGCTCGGATGGAGCATGCTATCCGGGGGGCTGACCCTGGCGCTAATGGTGCTTCCGACCATCATACGCACGAGCGAAGAAGCCATTCGGGCGGTGCCGGCGGCATACCGCGACGTCGCCTTCGGCCTGGGTAGCACACGCTGGCAAATGGTCGCAAGGGTCGTGCTTCCCGTGGCCACCCCCGGCATACTCACAGGCATCGTGCTCAGCATCGGCAGGAGCATCTCGGAGACCGCGGCCGTCATGCTCACGGCCGGCTCGTCGCTCAAGACGCCCATCTCTCCAATGCATCCCGGCAGAAACCTGGCATATCACTTCTACATCCTGGTCATGGAAGGGATATCTCAGCCGAATGCTTATAAGACAGCGACGGTTCTAGTTCTGTCCATAGTCATCATCAACTTCCTTACCTACTGGCTGATGCGGCGGTTCATAGCGAGGCTCTCAGGGGGTTGAGAGTTCGGTATGGAGCCGAAGATCCAAGCTGAGGACTTCAGCGCGTTCTTCCGCGCCGAGCGCATCCTGAAGTCGGTGAACCTCGCGCTCTACCCAAACGAGGTGCTGGCGTTAATCGGGCCAGCGAGGAGCGGGAAGAGCACGTTCCTGAGGTGTCTGAACAGGCTCAACGACTTGATCCCAGGGATGCGCCACAGCGGCAGAGTCCTCCTGGATTCGACAGACATATATGGCCCGGACGTGAATGTCGCCGATCTGCGCAGGCGCAT
>CAYYNS010000010.1:0-1995 GCA_964473085.1 uncultured candidatus Brocadiaceae bacterium | reverse complement strand
GCCAAGATCGAAGACGCTCTGAGTTCACTCAAGAGCCGGTACGCGACGATCCTGGTCACCAATAACGTCAAGCAGGCCGCCAGGGTGTCCGACCGGACAGCCTTCTTCCTGATGGGGGAGCTGATCGAATGCCGCCAGACGGATCAGCTCTTCACCAACCCGTCCGACAAGAGAACGAGCGACTATGTCACGGGAAGGTTTGGATAAGCACACGGGCGTGAAGATCTCCATCCGCGAGCTGAATGTGCTCTACGGCACCTTCCATGCCGTGAAGCGGGTGACGCTTGACATAGACGACCGGGCAATCACGGCGATCATTGGTCCTTCCGGCTGCGGCAAGACGACCTTCCTGCGGGCTCTGAACAGGATGAACGATCTCGTTGAGGGCGCAAGGACAAGCGGCGAGGTGTTCCTGGACGCCACAAATGTCTACTCGCCAGCCCTCGACCTTACCGTCCTGCGCAAGAGGGTCGGGATGGTCTTTCAAAGGCCGAATCCCTTCCCGCTATCAGTCTTCGAGAACGTGGCATATGGCCCGCGCATTCACGGTATGGCTTCCGGCGAGGAGCTCGAGGAGGTCGTGGAACGCAGCCTGCGCGCGACAGGCCTCTGGGATGAGCTGAAGGACACACTGGATGGCCCGGCCCTGAGCGTTTCCCCCGAACAGCAACAGCGTCTGTGCATTTCCAGGCTGGTGGCCGTTGAACCCGAAGTGCTGCTGATGGACGAGCCTTGCTCCACACTCGACCCCATCGCCATGGGGAAGATCGAGGAACTGATCACGCACTTGAAGGACAAGTATTGTGTAGTGATTGTCACACACAACATGCAGCAGGCGGCCCGCATTTCAGACAAGACCGGCCTCATGTTTCTCGGCGAGCTTGTCGAGTTCGGCACGACGGGGCAGTTATTCACGGCCCCGCGAGACAAGCGCACCGAGGATTACGTCACTGGGCGGTATGGATGAAGCAACGCGCGCCTGGCAAAGGAGGTACTGGTGGAAAGACACTTCCAGAAACAACTCGACACCTTGAACGTCAGGATCATCGAGATGGGCTCCAAGGCCGAACAGATGATTCGGCTGGCCATGCAGTCTCTCGTCGAGAGGAAACCAGAGTTCGCCGCCCAGGTCGAGGCGTTGGAGCACGAAGTCAACCACATGCACATCGAGATTGACGAGACGAGCCTGCGGCTGCTGGCCACCCAGCAGCCGGTTGCCGTGGACCTGAGGTTCCTCGTCACAGCAATGAAAATCAACAGCGAACTGGAGAGGATTGGCGATCAGGCGATTAACATCTCGCAGAATGCTCAGACCCTGCTTCGGCTCCCGGTGCTGAAGCCGCTGATTGACTTGCCCATCATGGCGGAGCATGCTCAGAAGATGCTCAGGGAGAGTCTCAACGCCTTCGTGAACAGAGACCCCATTGAAGCCGAAGCGGTGATAATGGAGGACGACCGGGTTGACGCGCTGAAGAACCAGATATTCAGGGAACTGCTCACCTACATGACCTCTGAACCAGCCACGATCCCCAGAGCCATACTGCTGATCCTGGTCTCCCGCAGCCTGGAGCGGATAGGGGACCAGGCCGTCAACATCGCAGAGGACGTCATCTACATGGTCCTGGGAAGGGACGTCAGGCACCCCAGGGAAGCCAAAGGCGAGTAGGCGGGGAACGACGCACAAACAGCCCGCCCTGCGCCGGCTCCAACAAGCAAGGAGAGCCAAGCAGTGGCTGTGACTTCATCGGGGGCTCGTCCTTGAGCGCGATCCTGCGACTGACGAACGGCTTGGAGGTCCGGCCGTCGGCGTCTGTGCAAGTCGCGAAGATGCTCAGTGGGTACTCCGGTCTGAGGTCGGTGAGTACCGGCTCCGCGTTGCTCGCCTTGGCTACTGCCTGGACGCCGCTTCCATCCTCGTACCCCGACATCCCCACTTGGTACTGTTTGGCGCCCGGGACGGGCTTGATGGACACGTTGACGCGAGTCCCATGGTAG
>CAYYNS010000009.1:9637-14390 GCA_964473085.1 uncultured candidatus Brocadiaceae bacterium | reverse complement strand
TGGTGTTCCTTGCGGTGGGGGTTGTTGCGTTCTTGTGTGCGGCGCTGGTGGACTATCGCCACCTGCCCAGCCTGTCGGTGCCACTTTACGTTGCGGGAATGTTCGCCCTGGCGATGCTGCCCGTGCTGGGCAGAACCGTCAACAACGCGCGCCGCTGGTATGCGCTCGGGCCAGTGAACGTGCAGCCTTCCGAGCCGATGAAGTACGTCGTGGTCCTTGTGCTGGCCACGTATTTCACTTATCGCGCGCGGGCCCGGCGGCTACTCGCCTTGGCGGTGCCCCTTGCCCTCACGCTACCCCCCATGCTCTTGATCGCGCGGCAGCCCGACCTGGGTAGCGCGATGCTCTTTGTGCCGGTGTTCTTCGCGATCTCGTTCCTGGCTGGCGTGCCGGTGCGCCACCTGGTGCTGCTTCTGGTGGCCGCATTTGCGCTGGGCGTTGTGGCGTGGAACACTCCGGGAGTCGTCAGGCCTTACCAGAAGGATCGCATCATCAGCTTCATTGAGCCTGAGCGCAATCCGCACTCCAGCGCTTCGTACAACGCACGGCAGGCCACGCTGGCCATAGCCGGCGGGGGCTGGCACGGCCAGGGCTGGGGGCAGGGGCTGCTGAACCGCCTGCGGCGCGTGCCGGAGCGTCACACGGACTTCATCTTTCCCATCATCGCGGAGGAATGGGGATTCCTTCGTACGGGCACCGTCATCCTGTTCTACCTGCTGGTGATCGCACTGCTGGGGCGAGTAGCCTGGCAGACGCCTGATCCGTTCGGGCGCCTGCTGGTGGGGGGGGTAATGACCGCCTTCGGTTTTCAGGGGCTCCTGCACATGGCGATCTCGCTGAGGCTCGCCCCGATCACGGGGCTTACGTTGCCCCTGGTGAGCTACGGAGGCTCGTCGCTGGTAAGCACCTTTGCAGGGTTCGGCCTGGTCGCCAGCGTGGCGATGCGGTGTGACAGCTCCTGTGCTGAGCCGCGCGCCGAGCAGTGAAGGGGTGCCTGAGGCACGGGCTGCCGGTGAGGTTGCAGGCGCTTGCCCCACCACTTAGAATAGTTGGCCTGCGGCCGGCGCGTGCGGCCACATACCCGCCACGGAGACCAGGAAATGCTACAAGAAGTGCTGCTGCCCAGGCTGGGCCAGACCATGGAAGAGGGCACGATCGAGAAATGGCACAAGGCCGAAGGGGACACCGTACGCAAAGGAGAGGTCCTCTATGAGCTGACGACCGACAAGGCAACGCTGGAGGTGGAATCCTTCGCGGACGGCATCCTGAAGAAGATATGCGTGCGCGAGGGCGAGACAGTGCCCGTGAACGAGCTGATCGCAATCATCGGTGACGAGGCGGATGAGCTGCCTGGGGATCTGAAGGCGTACCGCGCAGCCGCAGCGCAGCAGGGCGAAGGTCGGCAGGCGCCAGCGGAAGCTGCCGCGCCCGTGGCAGCCGCCCCGTCTGGTGTGACGGCGGAGGCGCCCGCCGCAGGCCGGACGTTCGCCTCGCCGCGTGCCAGGAAGCTGGCCAGCGAACAGAAGGTGCCGCTCGCCGCGCTCAAAGGATCTGGACCTGACGGGCGCGTCGTGGAGCGCGACGTCCAGCAGTACCTCGAGAAGCTTTCGGGGATCAAGTTCACGCCTGCGGCGCGAGAAGTGGCCTACCAAGCGGGGGTAAGCCTGCTGGAGGTAGTGCCTGGCGAGCCTGGCGCCCGTATCACAAAGGCGGATGTTGAGCACGCGGCCGCGAAGGGGCGCCCGGCGGCGGCCAGGCCAGGCCAGCGCATTCCTTTCACTGCGATGCGCAGGACCATCGCGCAGCGCATGAGCCAGTCCAAGCAGGCCGCGCCGCACTTCTACCTGGTGGGCGAGGTGCGAATGAGCAAAGCTCTTCAGTGGCGCGCCGAGCTGAACCGCTCTGGAGCGGTCCACATCACCATCACTGACCTGCTCGTGAAGGCAGCGGCCCTGGCGCTTCGGGGCCATCCCCGGTTGGGTGCGCGCTTCGATAAGGACGCAGTTGTGGTCAGCCCCCAGGTCAATATCGGCGTCGCAGTGGCAGTCGAAGAGGGACTGTTCGTGCCAGTCGTCAGGAACGCTGACGAGAAGGACCTTGCGCAGATATCTGCGGAGCTCAAGGCGCTCGCCGAGAGCGCGCGGGCAGGCAAGCTCAGGCCCGAGCAGTACGAGGGTGGCTCGCTGACGATCAGCAACCTGGGCACGTTCGGTGTGGACTACTTCCTGCCGATCATCAATCCGCCAGAGGGGTGCATCCTGGGGATCGGCCGGGTTGCGGAGCAGCTCGTCGTGGAGGGCGGTGCGATGCGGATCGAGCCGGTGATGAAGGTCTCCCTGAGCGCGGACCACAGGGTGGTCACTGGGGCGGAGGCGGCCCAATTCTACGCGGCCTTCCGGTCGCTTCTGGAAGAGCCTGAGCGGCTGGGCCACGCAGGCGGGCCAGCAGCGCGGGCCTAGATTACGACCTTGTTGAGGGCGTATTCGATGATGCCCTCGGCGCCTGCGCGCTTGAGTTCCGGGATGAGGTTGCGCGCCACTTTTTCGTCCAGCACGGTCTCTACTGCGTAGCCCGCCTCGTCAGCCAGGGGGCTTATGGTGGGCCGGCGCAGGGCGGGCAGGATGGCAAGGACCTTCTGGAGGCTGTCCGGCGGCACGTTCATCTTGAGGCCGACCTTGCTCTGTGCCACCATCACGCCCTGGAACAACATGGCGAGGTTCTCGATCTTGGTGCGCTTCCATGGGTCGGCCCACGATTTCTTGCAGGCGATCAGGCAGGTCGTGCTCTGCATCACGGTGGCGATGATCCGCAGCCGGTTCGCCTCCAGGCTGGTGCCGGTCTCTGTGAGCTCCACGATCGCCTCCACCAGGTCCGGCACCTTTGTCTCCGTGGCGCCGTGGCTGAACTCGATCTGGGCCTCGATCCGGTGTTCTGCCAGGAACTTGCGGGTCACGTTGACTAGCTCGGTGCTGATACGCTTGCCGCGTAAGTCTTCGAGCTTTCGGATTGGGGAGTCCTCCGCCACCGCGACGACCCAGCGCACGGGCATAAGCTCCTGCTTGGCGTAGACCAGCGAGGCTACCACGTGGACATCGCTCTCGTTCTCCGCGACCCAGTCGGCGCCGGTCAGGCCAGCATCAATCACGCCGCGCTCCACGAAGCGCGACATGTCCTGGGGCCGAATCAGCCGCAGTGCCAGTTCCTCATCGTCAACAGCGGGGTAGTAGGACCGGCCAGTTGCCTGCATCCGGTAGCCGGCTTTCTGAAGCATCTCGGTTGTGGAAGCTTGAAGGCTCCCCTTAGGGATCCCCAGGATTAGCTTCTTCATGTTTCGTACTCCTTGACGGCTCGCTGGGCTGCACCTATGTGCCCTTTTGGGGGCAGACGGCGTTGAGCTGGCAGTCCTTGTGGCGTGGCTTGTTCTCCCTGCAGACGCTGTTCGCGTGGTCAATGAAGAACAAGGTAGTCGCTGGATAAAGCTCTGGCGCCCACAGTTCCATCAGGACCTTCTGATTTTGGAGCGTCGCCCGGTCGCTCGCAGTCAAACCGAGGCGGTAGCACATGCGGGCGGCCCCCTCGCTTGTCGGCAGCAGGTCTGCTCCCAGGCTGAACAACAGGATCTCGTCGGCCAGGTCGCGGGACACCCCCGGCAACTCTTGAAGGCAGGCCCTGGCTTGGGCTGTGCTCATGTCCTTCAAGAAGTCGAGCGAAACTACATTGCGCGTCTCGAACAGGTTCCAGAGCACCCTGCGTATGGACTCGGCACAGAGCATGGCCCAGCGGGCAGAGGAGATCGCCCCGGCGACCTCGGCGACCGGGCTGACTCGTACCTCGTTCCAATCCACGAATGCCCGTTTGAGCTCCCTGAACGCGCGCGTGCCCCGCCTCACGCTCGCATTGTGCCAGAGGATGCTCTGGACGAGCTGGTCGAGGGAAGGCCTGACCTTACGGCGCTTGAGTTCACCATAGTTAGCTTTTGCGATAGATGCCAACTTAGATGCAACCTTCCTGCGCCTCTTCGCACTTAAGGCCTGCTCTTTTCGCATGTTCTGATAATCAGAGCATGGGCGGCACTGACGGGTGCGCGCTCAGTTTTGCAGCCCTGCTTGCTTCCTCGTCACGTCCTCAATCAGTTGGTCCACACGCTGTGCTTTCCTGACGTCTGTGTCTTCCTGGAACGCCAGCACCGGCGTGTGCCTCAGCTTGATCCGCTTGCCGATGAGGGCCTGGATGTGGCCGCGTGCATGGGCGAGGACCCCGAGCGTTCTGCGCAGCTCCTGTTCCGCGCCCCGCACGGTCACGAGGACTTTGGCCGAGCGGAAGTCTGCCGCGATCCGCACGCGCGTGACGGTCACGAACCCCATGTGTGGATCGTTGAGCTCGTAGAGGATGATGCTGCTGATCTCGCGGCGCAGCAGTTCGGAGATCTCGTCTTGTTTTCGCGTCATCGCAGTCGCCCCCTCGCTTACGAATGGAAGACCTCGATCGTATAGTCGCTCAGATGAGCGCCACGGAACTGTCGCACGACCGCCAGGACCTTCTCCAGGGAGCCGCGCACGTAGCGGGCGTCGTTGGAGACCTGCGCGACGGCCAGGTTAGCGATCTGCCACAGGTCCTGCTCGTCCACCTCGGCCACGCTGACGTTGAAACCGTGACGCAGCCGATCCCTCAGGCTGTTGATGATGCGCCTTTTGTCCTTAAGGGACCGAGATTCGGGAAGGGCAAGCTTGATGTCCAGAACCCCTATGACCAC